>JBCDEN010000306.1:0-5645 GCA_039179715.1 Pseudomonadota bacterium | reverse complement strand
CATTTACGATGCCGAAGACAGGCTGATCCTCTGCAACGACACGTACCGCGAGATCTATGCCGAATCCGCCCCGGCGATGTTCCCCGGAAACCGGTTCGAGGACATTCTGCGCTACGGATTGCGAAACGGGCAGTACAACACCGGCGGTCTGGACCAGGAATCCTGGTTCGCACATAGACTGAAGCAGCACCAGGCGGCCGACGGCGCGGTGATCGAGCAGCAGCTGGAAACCGGCCGTTGGCTCCGGATTTCCGAAACCCGGACCAGCACCGGTGGGATTGTCGGCATCCGGGCCGAAATAACCGAACTTAAGGACGCCAAGGCCCAGGCGGAGAAAGCCTATCGCAACCTCCATCTCATGGCGGACAGCATGTCTGCCTGCGTCGGTGAAGTCGACCTTGAGGGCAAATGCGTGTTTCTAAACAAGACCGGATACGCATGGTTTGACGGAACGCCCGGCGAACTTTTGGGAACACGCCTCAGGGAAAGGCTGCCTGCAAAGGAACGCGACGGCGTGCGGGCCGTGTTCATGCAGGCAATGAGCGGACAGAGGTCTACCAGCGAGATGGGCATGCATTTCCCGGACGGGATCTTCCGCGAATGCCAGATGGATTGCAATCCACGCTTCAACGACACCGGAGGGGTCGATGGTCTCGTGGTCGTGATCTCCGACATAACCGACCGCAAGAAGACAGAGCGGACGCTTGCGGAGCTTTACGCGATCACATCGACAAGGGAATTGGGGCACGAAGACAAGATTGCCGAAATCCTGCGGCTCGGATGCGGCCACTTCGACCTGCCGGTCGGCATCATCAGTCATGTGATCGATGAAAGTTACACGATCACCCACGCGCACAGCCCGGGCGACACGGTTCAGCCCGGCCAGTCGTTCGAACTTCAGGACACCTTTTGTACCCTGACACTGCAGGCGGACGAACCCATCGCGACAGGCCATGCGGGGCAATCGGAATTCGCCGGCCATCCCTGCTACAAGCTGTTCGACATCGAAACCTATATCGGAGCACCCCTGCTGGTGGACGGGATCGTGCACGGCACGATAAATTTCACCGGCCGGGACATCCGCAAGCGGCCTTTCACGTCGGCGGACGTTCAGATCATCCGCCAGTTCGCCGACTGGATCGGCCACGAGATCGCGCGTCAGCGCGACCACCAGGCGCTGATGGATGCCAAGATCCGCATGGAGCGCATTGCAAGCATCGACGATCTGACACGGATCCTGAACCGGCGCGCCTTTCTTGAAAATGCCGCTACGGAAATTCAGCGCTTCCGCAGGTCGAACCAGGCCTTCACCGCTGTCATGATGGATATCGACCATTTCAAGAGCATCAATGATCAGCATGGCCACGCTGCCGGCGACGACATTTTAAAGCTGTTTGCCCGGACGATCGCCAGGAAACTCAGGGCCGTGGATGTTTTCGGGCGTGTCGGTGGTGAAGAGTTCTGTCTCATCCTGAGCGGCACAGGTCTGGAGGACGCCTTCCGCGTCTGTGAAAGACTGCGCAAGAAGATCGTTCGGGACTGTCAGGATCCACGGCTGTCCCAGGTTGTCACCTGCAGCATGGGACTGGCCGTTTCCAGTGGCGAGGACGTCGAATTTTCATCGCTCATGCAAAAGGCTGACACGGCGCTTTACGAAGCGAAAATGACCGGACGCAACAAGTGCGTCATGCACGGCGCCTCCCCGGAATCAATCGCGGTCTAGAACTTTTTCTCAACGGTTGTTTTAGTCTGCAAGCCGCTGTGCCAGGCGCACCCCGGGCGGTGGCGAACTCTCGCGGATACGGAGCTCAGGCTCGATCACGATCGGTTTGTTCGGAACCCGGTCGCCCGCAATCTGGCGGAGCAGGGTGAGCGCAGCGAGACGGCCGATCTTCTCGGGCTGGTTCGCAACGGTCGTCAGCGCCGGGGTTCTTGCATCGGCGCCATCGATATCGTCGTAGCCGGTGATCGCCATGTCCGGCCCTGGCTCAATGCCGGCCCGGCGGAGCGTTGTCATCATGCCGAAGGCCACCAGATCGTTGAAACCGACAAGTGCCGTCGGCCTGTCGCCGGCGTCCAGGATATCCGGCACGGCGGCCCTGCCGTCGGCCTGTGTCATGAGTTCCGGCAAATCGACTTGGGCCGCCGGATCGATACCCGCTTCCTGTAACGCCTTCTTCCAGCCCTCGTGCCGGTGTTTCCCGGTGGAGCTGTCTCTGCGCCCGCCGACCATTCCGATCTTGCTGTGTCCCTGTTCCAGCAAGTGTCTGGTGATCTGGTAGGTTCCGGCGACATCATCGCCGCGCACGCACGGCGCCCACACCCCGGGCACTTCACGCGCGACCAGCGTGACAGGGATACCCTGATCAACGAGCCGGTTGATTTCCTCCGACGTCGTCCCGACCGAGGGGCACAGGATCAGCCCGTCTGCCCTGTGCTGCAAGAGCGTGTTGACGAAACCGCGCTGCCTTTTGACGTCATCGCGGTGATTGCAGATGAAGATCATCTGCCCCTGCTCTTCAAGCACATCTTCGAGCGCGGAAAACACTTCCGCAAAATAGGGATTCAGGATGTCATGAACGGCGACGCCGACAATCTGGCTGCGCGATGTGCGCAGGGATGCAGCGGAGCGATTGTATATGTAGCCGATCTCCTCGGCAGTCTGCTTGACCTTCTCCCGGGTTTCTTCGGCCACGAGCGGACTGTCCCGCAGGGCGAGCGACACCGTTGCGGTCGATATGCCGAGCTGATCGGCGATATGACCGAGTGTCAGTCGCTTGCCTGGCTTGGGCGGTAGATCCCCGGAGGAGGACGTGGAGTCTTTGTCTTCTGACATTCAGTGGTCTCTATTCCCGCAGCAGCGGCTTTATCGAGCGATAAAGCTCATTGCCGCCGCGGTAAACAGAACAATAGTAGCGGCTGGTGACCGAAATCCGGAATTCATTTGGCTTTCAGCTGCCTCGCCACATCTTGCACCTGGCACCTAGCGTGCCTGTGGCGCGGATTCGTCGTACTCTTCTCTAAGGTTCACGACAACGCGCCTGTTTTGCGACTGGCACTCGATCGAGGAACAATCCGTCACCGGACGCTCGACACCATAGCCCTTGGACCACACCCGTTTCGGGCTGACGCCGAGTGTGACCAGTTCAGCCATGACCGCATCGGCTCTTTGAGCGGACAGCGTTTTCTGGGCCGCCTCGCTGCCCGGATCATCGGCATGCCCCTGCACCTTCACGAGCCACTTCTTGTTCTGCTTCAACCAGTCAGCCTGACTCTTGATCGTCATCTTGGCTTCTTCGGTCACGACCGCCGAGCCTCTGTCGAAATAGACCCGGCGTCCGACATTGATGATGAATTCTTCTTCGGAGCCGTTCGAAATCTGACCGAACCCGGCCGCCGGCGCATTCGTGACATTAGGCGACGAAATGCCTCCTGCGGAATTACAGGCGGCAAGCCCTGCTCCGCAGAAGACGATGATCATGAAACTCCGGCCCCACTGGCCAAACCA
Source organism: Pseudomonadota bacterium (assembly GCA_039179715.1). GTDB lineage: Bacteria > Pseudomonadota > Alphaproteobacteria > Rhizobiales > Stappiaceae > Roseibium. The sequence goes on along the minus strand of JBCDEN010000306.1, from coordinate 2,137 downwards.
ATTAAACAAGAACGCCCCCAAGACTAACCTATTCCCCTGGCGTGCCGACCTCAGCCGGCACTTGCACCAAGATGTTCCAGAACCAGGACACCGGTTCCCTTCGGGCACCGCTGGTAGAGATCGATGATGTCCTCCGGCAGCATGCGGATGCAACCGCTCGACACATCATGTCCGATGCTCCAGGGCTCAAGCGTCCCGTGCAGCCGGTATCCGGTATCGCTGCCATTGTTGTAGAGATAAAGCGCGCGAGGACCGAGCGGATTGTTCGGCGCTCCGCCCTCCACTCTGCGCGGCAGTTCCGGCTGACGCTTGAGCATTTCGGGTGGCGGCACCCAGCGCGGCCAGAGCGCCTTGCGGTCGATCCGTGCCCGGCCATACCACTTGAAGCCCTCACGCCCGACGCCAACGCCGTATCTCAGTGCGGTGTTGTTTTCCCAGACCCAGTAGAGAAAGTGGTTCTGGGTATCGACCACGACCGTTCCCGGAGGTTCGTCGCTGAAATACTTCACCATCTGGCGGCGCCAGACAGGATCGATGCGGTTGAGATTCGTACGGCGGTACTGAAAGCCGTTGTCCTGCTCGTAACCGTTGAAATAAGCATTGGCAGCAGCGTTGGCCTGCGCCAGCTGCGGCAGTGCGAAGGTTCCCGCAACAGCTGCGGCACCTCCTAGAAAAGTTCGGCGATCCATTGCCATCCCAGTCCTCCTAAGCAGGTTGGTGACCAGCTGTCACCCGGGTTCCACGCCAGGGGCCATTAAGAGGGAAACTCACGCGACCCGTCAACCACCTAGGAAACATTGTGCGCAACCGCACGGACAAGCAAAGCCGTTCCTCGTCAATAATGACAATCCTGCCCAGATGCCGCGCACGCGCTCACATTCGGGTCAGGACTCAGTCATTCGGTTGACTTGGCGCAGCAAACGGCGATGAACGGCAAGCAAAAGCGTAACAAGCGGACTTCCTGCCCGGTTGAGCGGTTTGACGGAGCGGACCGATGCCGTTTTTGCTTAGCTCAGGGAGGGAGTGAATTTGCCCGGCAACGCCGTTGCAAATCTTTTGAAACCGGATAGACAAGCACAGCCATCCAGGCAAGCCGGGCAGGGATGGAAGGCGCAAGCACCAGCGCCGTTGCCATTGTGGGCGCCCGTGCGCGGGAAAGCGGAAACTTGTCCAAAAAGCCTGTCGCATTCCACACCGTTTTTGTGAGAACGTAAGGCCGAAAAGGCACGGGCGAAACGGAAAACGGGATGCCGGTAAAGGAAATAGAGACCTGGCTGGGACGGTTGTCCATTTGCGAAGACGATGGAGCAATCACCGCGGTGAACTGGAACGGCGCGCCGAGCCATGAAGAAACACCGCTGCTTCGGGAAGCGGCAACACAGGTCGAGGCCTACCTGGATGGCAGACTCGAGACTTTCGATCTGCCGCTGTCACCGAAAGGCGGTGACCTGCACCAGTCGGTATTCCAGGCGATGCTGGCCATCCCCTACGGACAGACCCGCACCTACGGTGATGTCGCGAAAGAGCTTGGCACCTATGGCCAGCCGGTCGGTCAGGCCTGCGGCGCCAATCCGATCCCAATCATCATCCCCTGTCACCGCATCCTTTCCGCCAACGGCCTCGGCGGCTACTCCGGCGCAGGCGGGCTCGACACCAAAATCGCATTGCTGAAGCTTGAGGACGGTTATCCGTTTCTGGTCTGAGCCGGCGCAGTACCCGCCACGAGCCTGGCTTCTTTTGGAAAACCGCACCTTGTGGACGTTTTTCGGGACCGTGTTGAGAAACTTTTCAATGCCTGAGACTATACCGCGATTGAATTTCCGGCGGCAAAAGGCCGCCATTTAACGCATTTTGCCGTCGCACAGTGAGATCAGGGTCGCGTCGAGCAATTCATACCGGCCAAGGAGCAGCCATGAGCGGATTACTTGCCTTATTCGATGACGTAGCGGCCATTGCAAAGGTCGCTGCCGCGTCCGTCGATGACGTGATCGGTCAGGCGGCCAAGGCGGGATCCAAGGCCGCGGGCGCCGTGATTGACGATGCCGCGGTGACCCCGAAATACGTGACCGGCTTCAAACCCGCCCGCGAATTGCCGATTGTCTGGCGGATCGCCAAGGGCTCGCTCAAGAACAAGCTG
>JBCDEN010000497.1:0-3806 GCA_039179715.1 Pseudomonadota bacterium | reverse complement strand
GGTGGATCAGGCAGGCCATCACCCGGTCCATTGCCGACCAGGCCCGCACTATCCGGATCCCTGTGCACATGATCGAAACGATCAACAAGATCGTGCGCACGTCGCGCCAGATGCTGCACGAGATCGGCCGCGAGCCGACCCCGGAAGAACTGGCCGAGAAGCTGCAGATGCCGCTGGAAAAGGTCCGCAAGGTCCTGAAAATCGCCAAGGAGCCGATCTCGCTCGAGACGCCGATCGGCGATGAGGAAGATTCGCATCTCGGCGACTTCATCGAGGACAAGAATGCGGTTCTGCCGATCGACGCGGCCATCCAGTCGAACCTGCGCGAGACCACCACGCGTGTCCTCGCCTCGCTGACGCCGCGCGAAGAGCGTGTTCTCAGAATGCGTTTCGGCATCGGCATGAACACGGACCACACGCTGGAAGAAGTCGGTCAGCAGTTCTCGGTGACCCGCGAACGTATCCGCCAGATCGAGGCAAAGGCCCTGCGCAAGCTCAAACACCCGAGCCGGTCCCGCAAACTGCGGTCCTTCCTGGACAGCTAGAGCATCAGGCGACAAGTCTGCACCAGTTGACGAGAATTGCGAAAAGCCCGGCTCCGTTGCCGGGTTTTTTTGTTTACGATCTGGAACCATTTGAAGAAATGGTGATTGCGGAAATTCGGTCGAGGGCGTTTTTTTGGCCATAATCGCAGATATGAACCGTCCGATGATCGAGACGGCCAAAGAAGACCGGCAGACATTTACCTGGGGGCTGGCGTCGTCGCTCGCCCTTCACGGGGCTCTTGCGCTCATACTTCTGGGCAATATCTCCGGCTATGTGACGGAACCCAGTCAGGAACCGGTCGAGGTGGAGATCGTGACGCTGCCGGCCCCGGCGGAAGACGAAGCCACCGCGGAAACGCCTGCCGAGGAACAGCCCCTGAGCGGGGAACAACCGGAAGAACAAGAGGAAAATTCGCCGCTTGAGCCGGCACCTGAGCAAGAGGAAATCGAAGAAGAAGCGGAAACAGAAGCGCCGCCGCCCGAACCGGCAGCGGCACCTGAAGAGGAGGAAAGCCTGGACACCCCGCCGCCGCCCTCCATTCAGGAAGCGGTGCAGGAATTCGCCGAGGAAGAACCCGAAACGCAGGACACCGAACTGCAGCCGCTTCAGGACCCGGTCGAGGAAGACGTGGCGGAGGCGGAGGACACTCAGGAGGCCGAAGAAACGGAGCCCTTGGACGAGGCAGGTCAGGACGCTGACGCCGGTACCGAGGACAGCGACGTTGCAGAGGACGTTACCGAGGAAGAGGCGGAAGACGTCAACGAGGAGGTGGTGACCTCCGAGCCGGCCGACGAACCGGTCACCGAAGAAGAGGTTGGCGAGGCCGAAACAGCCGAGGCAGATGTTCCGGAACAGGAACTGCCAGAACAAGACGTGCCCGAAGAAGAGATTGCGTCCGCGGATGAAACCGCTGCGGAAACGCCGTCGGAGACCGAGGTTGCGGACGAATTTGATCCGCTCGCGGGTCCCGTGAGCGAAACGGGGACGGATGTCACGCCCGAACCGCAGCCGAAACCGTTGGAATTGGCCGCTGCTGGAACGCAGGCTGAGGCGGATGTCGGCGACGCGGACGAAATTGCAACGGGTGACTTCGGCACGGTCGGTCCGATCGTCAGTGCAGCGCCGCCTGCACCCAAACCGGCGCGTCAGATTGCCCGCGCCACGCCATCTGATTCGTCGTCGGCGTCATCGTCTGCCGCAACCGTGCGCCGTCCGGGCCACATCCAGGCAAGGCAGATCTATTCCGCCAACAACGCGCGCGTTACGGCCAGAATGCGGGGTCTGACCGAAGGGGAGCGGTTGAGCCTGCTGTGCATCACCGAGCTTGATGCACAGCTGACCGCAGTGAGTCCGGTGCCGCCTGAAGCGCTGCCGCGCGCGCGGGCAAGAGGCGGAACGGTGCTTGAATACCAGCGGGTCGCATTTCGCAGCCTCGGGCGCTGGTTTGACATCGCGTTCAGATGCGAGACGAATGCGGGTGTGACGCGGGTTGAAAGATTCAGTTTCAAGATCGGGGAAGAGATCCCCCGGTCCCAGTGGCTTGCCCGCGGGCTGTCAGGCTTCTGAGTGCAAACGCATTGACGTTCAGGACCTTTTTCCGTCCGTCATCGATTGCGCAGGTGCTCCTCGGCTTTGAGCCATTCCGATTCGAATTTCTCAATTGCCAGAGCAGGTGGCAGAGACGTTGCCAGGGGCACGATTTCACCGTTGCGCATGACGGCAACCGGACCGGCACCCGGGACCATGGCCCGGCGATCACGTGTCTGCAGAAACGCGCGGGTTGTGTAGAAAATGACCCAACCGAAAGGTTTGGGAACCGTCTTGTCGGGTTGCACGACAAAATCGTGGTTTGAGGGGGCAAGAAACTCGTCCGCCACCAGTTTCTCCGCGGCCTGTGCGTTGAGAATATCCATGTTTTCCTCTGCTCCGGCCCTAGTCTCGAGAGCCCACAAGCCCCCAGCCAATATCGCTGCTGCCATCATCATTGTAGCGCTCGTTCGCCCGGTCAACATCGGTGATTACCTCCGCGGGGTCGTCCGCACCCCAGTTCTGTCCTTCGACAATCCCGACCGTACCGCCGTCATTCGCAAGGAGAACGACATGTGAGCCATCTCCGGAATAGTCGATCCCGACGATGGCCTGGGTGCCGTCGCCACCGGCTTCCACGGCATCATAGGCGCTTTGGAAATCAGAACCCCAGGTCAGGTCCGTGTCGAACCGGTCTTCAATTTCGTCAAAGCTGCCATCCTGATCTGCCGGCGCTGCGGCATCGGGGTCGGTGCCATTGAGCCGCGCGGAGGCCGCGTCAAGGATATGGCCGCAATTCTCAACGCTGTTTTCAGGATTGACGTTGTCGACCGCGTCCTGAAGTGCAGCACCGGGAGGTGGTCCGCTGAAGGCACTCTGCACAGCCTCTGCCGCGCCGCTGACGGCGTCTCCGACCGCCTGGGCCGCGCTTGCCAGAAAATTGGCGACGGCCGCTCCCAGACCGGACGGTGTCACCGACGGAGCAGCACCTCCGCCCTGCATTCCGATCAGAACCCGCGGATAGCCTGTTGTGAGCGCGCCTGCCTTCAATGTGAGGTCCGTCATGCGGGCCGCCGGCATGTTCTCCACCAGAACGTTCCAGGCTCCCGTGATGATCGGATCGCCACCAATGGGCGGTGGCGGCCCTGCGCAAAGGCAAAGATCCTTCACGCGGGCCTGGGGAAACTTTCCGGTCAGGACAGTCCAGGCTCCCTTCCAGGCGATCGGCAAGGGTGTGCCCAGACACATCGGGCATGAATGCATGTCGACAATAATTCGGGACGCGGGAAATCTCATGGTCAAACCAGCTCTTTGAAAAACTCTTCCGAAACTTTCTGCTGTTTCCCGGATTCCGTCAATGTCGCTACGTCACACTTTGCCGGAATTCCTTGCAAGAGCGACCGCGGCACTGATGACGTCGGCCAGACGCCGTTTTCTTTACAAGTGAAATCGGCGCGAATTGCCCCGCACCGACGCATGTTACGCGCTGTCGTCGCGCAGCTTTACAAGATCGTTCATCAGGAGCCAGAACCTTGTGAATCCGCCCGTCCCGTTCGACAACCGCGACTTCGGCGGACCGGGTGCGCCTTGGATCAGGCCTTAGGTTGAGGACTCATTCAGCACCATGCAATAACGATTGAGACGAGAGCAATTGCGGCGAGGTAGTTTGTCGCGAGCCGATCGTATCGTGTTGCGATCCGTCTCCAGTTTTTGAGTTTACCAAACATACGTTC
>JBCDEN010000401.1:0-4589 GCA_039179715.1 Pseudomonadota bacterium | reverse complement strand
GCGCCAACCGTCCGACCTTCGGCCGCATGCCGGCCGCCGCCCGGTTCATCATGATGGAACTCGGCCTGCTCCTGTTCATGGTCGGCGTGGGACTGAATGCAGGCGGCGGCATAGCCAAAGCAATCGGCTCCGTCGGCCCTGTCCTGTTCCTGTCAGGTGTGATTGTCACCTGTCTGCCGCTCATGTGCGGGTACGTCTTCGGACGGCTGGCCCTGGGCATGAACCCGGCATTGCTTCTGGGCGCATTGACCGGTGCCATGACCAGCACACCGGCCCTTGGAATCGTCCAGCAGGCGGCAAAGAGCACGGTGCCTGCCCTCGGTTATGCCGGCACTTATGCACTCGCGAACGTACTGCTGACGCTCGCGGGCACATTGATCATGCTGCTTTAGAAACCTTTGCTCCGTCCCGGACGTTGTCCGGGACCCTTGCTGCAAACGCAGGACTAAACGCCGCGTCAGGGTTTCGGGCGTCCGGAAAGCGCCGCGGTCAGACGCGCATCTTCCAGGTAAGGGTCGTGGCCGAAGCGGATCAGACCCTGCCTCTGGACCCAGACGGACTGATGCGACACGACCGCCATCAACCCGCCCCGGGCGGGAAACGTCACCGTGTCCTGCCTGGAAATCCGGTCCTCGATACCATCCGCCGGCAGGACACGCGGCTCGATGATCTGGTCGAGGATATCCAGTCCGTTGACAATCCCGAAGGCTGTTTTCGGCAGATAGGGATTGCAGAAAAGGTTGTCATCCGGAGTGCCCGAAAGATCGAAAAGCTGCAGTCTCTGCTCCTGCCGAAGCCGGTACGCATACTGACCAAGCGGGTTCTCGCTGGAAGCCGGCAGATAGAGTGCATATTGGTCCCGGTTGCTGGCCCGCTCGATATCGCGCAGGCTGGCTTCCTTCCAGGGAAGCGCATCCAGCGGCACGTCGGCGCCGCTGCGTTTCAGATAATAGCCGGCGGCTTCAACCTGTTGGGGGTCCTGTTTGAGGCGCGGCAGCAGCTCCTTTCCGAAAAACTCCCACGGCACCTGCCATGTCGGATGGAATGTGACTGCTTCGATGGTCGTCGCCAGCGTCGTGTGGTTCCTGTCCGGGCAATTCGGATAGGCCTGCCCCTCGCGCACGACGCGGCCGTCTTCCAGGAACACATAGGTGTTCTCGCCCTTGTTCACATAGAGCTGAAGCCGGGAATATTCGTTCGGAAGCCAGCGAATGCGCTCCATGGCGTTCTCAAGCTGTTCGATGCGCCGGTTGACCGGAATGTTGAGCGCACGCACAAGCTCCGGCGTCACTTGTCCGGAGATCTCAAGGCCGTAACGCAGATGCGCCTGCCCAACCGCGAAGGCAAGGCGCTTGTCATATTCCGTGTTTTGGGACGCCTCTGCGAGAAAACCGTCTTCGAAAAGCCGCCGGCGCAGATCGGGAACGGGAACAGGAACGGGAACGGCGCCGGGTTCCAGGAAAGAAAACCCTCCCGCATCCTGAATGTCGTAAAGGTGCTGCAAGTGGTCTTTGAGACGCCTGTAGGTGTCATCCTGCGGTTGCCAGACGTTGATAAACGCCGACATTTCCTCAAGGGACGCCAGCCTCGACAGCGCGTCGACCGTATCGATCGAGTTGGACGGCATGTATGCATCGGGATAGAGCACGCGCGGTGAGACACGCCCTGCTCGCAGATCATGGGCGTAATCCAGAAAGTGACCGGTATAGAGCAGCTCGACCCAGGCAATGTCCGAAGGAGAGGAGAGGCTGTTGAGCGCGGCGGCCGCATCTTCAAGCACATCAGCGGGATAATCCTCCGGGCGCAGACCCTGAAGGTATGCCGACTGCATTTCGCTGATAAGCTCATGGCTGCGCGGCTGGTCGAGCCATAGCAGCTGCGCATCGTCCGAACCGTAATAGGCCGCAATTTCGTTCCGCCGTTTTTCAACGATCAGCGGCAGTCTTTCCGGCTTTGACAACAGCCAGCGGACGTTTTCGAGAGCTTCATCGGCCGATGCTGCCGGCGGCAGCGCAATGGCAAAAAGGACAAAAACAACTGCAAGTCTGGCGATAACGCGCTTCATCCGGTCAACCCTCGGGATGTCTTTGGCCGTCATCTTCACATCTTTCAATAGGGCCTGCATCCGATTTTTGTTTCAAGGGTTACGCAATCAACGGGCTGTTGGATGTCGCTGGCAATCTGCGAGGCGGGGCCTGCCCGGTTTCGCCCGATGTGCGCCAAGGCAGGCGAAAGGGCCAGCGGCCGTTGCGAATCTTTTGGGATCAGCGCGGCCCGCCTCCTTTCCCTTCGTTAAGCACAATCGCAGTTTCTTCGTGGATCAGTTGCCGTAGGGAAAGTCTGACATTGCATTTTGTGTCGCAACGCGTAATATTCATTAAGAGTTTAGCAATAAATCTTACGGGACGCGTAACATGGAATCACCTGCGGGTGAAAGCGGCTTCGACGTTACAACCTGGGCGAACAACGCCATCGAAGCCAGCGGAATGAAGAATACCGAGGTCGCGGATCTGCTGCGCCTGACACCGGCATCCGTGTCACGTATTCGCAAGGGGAAACAAGCTCTCAGTGCAGAACACATGCTGTTGCTGTCACGGGAATTGAAAGCCCCGCTTCCAGGTGAAGTGCCGGAAGAATCAAGCCGGGATCGCCAAAGCCTCGACAAGGAATTGTACCTGAGGGCTCTGGAAAGCGTTGTTGAGCAAAACAACCGGAAACCGAAACATCAGCGCATGAACCAGTTCGAAATCCTGGAAAGCGTGTTCTTTGTCTACGAGGCTCTCGTCAAACTGAAAAAGTAACGGTAGAAAACATGAGTGTGCAGGAATTTACAAAGGAACAGCTCGAGTTCCTTGAACTCTTTGAAATCGCAGCGAGATACGACTGCTTGTATCTGCTGGACTTTCACTGTTTCAACATGTTCAATCACGATCAGACCAGTCTATTGACGGATACGGAGCGTGCGGAACTTGCCGTCGAGGCGCGGGGCGACATTTTCGCCGAAGCAATCCAGCGCGGATTCCAGCCGAACCCGGGACCCTTTGGACAGATAGATGAGCAAGAATACCTTTGTTGAGCCATTGCCGCTCTCAAATGTAGAGAACGGAATGGCCGGAGAGCGGGCTCAGTTCCTGCTCAACACCTGGAAAGAAAACCGTGGCGTCATGATCCGGGACAGCCGCATGACGAAGCTGAGCCCGTGGCTGCTTCTGACGCTTCCCTCGGCCAATCCGGGCGACGTTCCGACCATCACGTTTGCGGGCAAGGAGACAACCTTCAGGCGGTTCTTCCCGCACGCGCTGGACCCCGATGCGCAAAAGCCGGCAACCAGTTTCCTGCCGCAGGTCTACCGCAAGGGCGTCGCAGACGGATATCAGACGGTCTTCAAGGGCGATCCTTGGCTGGACATTCAGCGGACGGGCAACCGCCTTGGCGCCGGTGTTCCCGACATGACCCTTCAGCGTCTCCTGGTCAGGTTTGAGACCCGTTCGGGGATTGTGAGAATATTCTGTCTGATGGAATTGCTGGAAATCCACGAGCGACGCGATCTATCAGATCGCACACGTCATCAACGCTATTGCCGGCAAAAATCAGATTGGCATCCAGCGTACCAGGCAACGGCTCGGCCCAGCGCAATGCATGATGGGAACATCTGGTAAATCCGCATTCGCGCCAGAATCCGTCCAGAAATGTGTGGCCCTGGATCCAGCCATAGTAAAAACCGGCTCCCCAGTCGTGCAATGCCTCGATCTGGGCGAGCTGGTTCAACAGCCCTCCGAGCTTGTGGCGTCGCCAGTCTCGGGCCACGTAGGTGCCTCCAAGATAGACGACATCGCCCGTGATCCGCCGCCCGACACGCGGCTGGTCTTCTACCAGGACAACCTGCCCGCCCACGGCATTCGGATAGCAGCGGTGAAAATACTTCCGCCAGAAATCCGTGAGCGTCATTGGATATTCCATCCTGTCGAACCGCGCACAGACACGCCCGACCAATTTGCCGTCCTTGTCGGTCAGCGCGAGCCAGAACGCCTGTGATGGCGTATAGGTGTTCAGCGTCGGGGTGAAATGGCCTTCAAGCGGCGGAAACCCGCTCTCCGCCGCCATCTTCTCCACCAGATCGAAATCGGAACCGCGCCGGAGGACCAGACCGAGAGACTGGAACTCCCGGTCAATCACGCCCCAGGCGCGCTTGACCTGAGCCTTGTCCAACTCAAAATCCAGTCTCTGCATGGATCTTTCAGCCCGATTGACGTCCGGTTACACGATCTGCAACTCGATATTGCGCGCCGGTCAACAACCGGCCCCACCGCGCAGGTTGCGACAACACGGCGGGATGTTATCAGAGTCGTTTCGGGAATTGACGCCGTCTCAACACCTTAAACAGGATTTTTTTACCTAGAGGCATGCGCAATGCGTACATTGCGCGAAACCCCAAGGAACAGCCCCTGCGTTCGGGATCGCGCGAGGCGAAAACGGCATTACGCCAAAGTTAATCTTGACGGGGTCCTCAGTCCAGAACGCTCTTTGGAAAATAGAAGGAGACGGTCCAGTTGGGCATGTCGACGATTTCCGATATGCGAAGATCGCCG
>JBCDEN010000721.1:0-2395 GCA_039179715.1 Pseudomonadota bacterium | reverse complement strand
GTTGAAGGTGGTCCTTGTCGAGTGGCGTTTCGCCACCGATCGAAAGACCGACACCATGCAGCGAAAGAGGGTATTTTTCCCGGATCGTCTCCAACTGGCGGTGAGGCAACCCGCCGGCGCCCATATAGTTTTCCGCGTGAACTTCGAAAAACCCGATATCGGCGTCGCTCTGGAGGATGTCGTTGACATGTTCCGCCTTCAGCCCCGCGCCGGCTCGCGCCGGTATGGCTGCGTCGATGCGGTTCGGGCGTGTCTCTTGGGCGACCATGTCTGGCTCCGGGTGGAGAAAAGGAAGACAGACAGGCGGCTTTTGTCCGCCTGCCCGAGAGCGCGGCCGGGTTCCCGGCCGCGGATTTATCGGAAATCAGGCTTCCGGGAGATCGCGGTCAAGCTCGGTGAGCGACCCCTTGCGGCCATCCGGCAGCTCCATGGAAACGCATGTGCCCTTCGGTACGAGCGTCCAGGCATTGCCCTGGTAATCGACGGTTGATGTGCCTGCGCATGTGGTGCCTGCACCGGCCTTGCAATCATTCTGGCCTTTGAGCGAAATACCGTAGCACTTTTCCTTGGCCTGCGCGTGCGCGGGGGCGGTAGCGGACAGACCGGCGACAGCAGTTGCAACGGCACCGGCAACGATTGCTGCGGACATAGCCTTATTCTTCATTTCGAACTCCTCTGGTCGAACCAAATTCCAATTGGGCCAACGCGCTCCTCACGTGGCGCAGCCGCATCAACTAAATGAGCCTATATCCGATAAATAGGAAATCAAACGCCTGTGACCGATTTGAGAGCACACAAAGGCGAGATTTTCACAGACGAAATATTCTTGCCGAAACTCCGTTGAAAATGGCCTTTCGAGACGATTGGAACTTTTTCGATGAAACATTTATAATGCAGCCCCTGAGAAACAGACTTGCTCCCGGCAGTGAAATCTGTCATGTTCCGCGCGCCTAGAATAGGACAGGTATGCTGTCCCAATTAATGCGACGCCAGCGGCACATGCCGGCTGGCGGCAAAGAAGCAGCAAGTGGGCTGACCGGCCGGCGGACCCGGGGAGGGGTTCGCGGCAACGCGAAACGGGATGTTTCGGCAGTGGCATGTCCGCTGCGTCAATGCGACGGTTTGTTTTGACAGATCGGCGCGGTAATACATCGACAGAGCCGGGGCGTTGAGGCCAGGGTTCGCCGAGCCGCATTCTTGATGGGATGCGACCCGAACGGAACCCGACGCTTCAAACCACGGCAGCACTGGGGCCAACAGTGAGGGCGCACATGACGAGAACAGAGCTGACGACCAGCACAGCCATGCAAGCAGGCAACGTGGAGACGAAATCCGCCACAGCCAAGACACTTGCCGAACGACTGAGCACGGCCGCCGACAAAGGGCTCTACACTCCGTCGCGCGAACACGATGCCTGCGGTGTCGGTTTTATAGCCCACATGAAAGGTGCAAAATCCCACAAGATCATTTCCGATGGATTGCAGGTTCTGGAGAACCTGACCCATCGCGGTGCCGTCGGCGCCGATCCGCTCATGGGCGACGGTGCCGGAATGCTCGTGCAGATGCCGCACGCCTTCTTTGCCGAAGAAATGGAAAAGGCGGGAACGCCGATCCCGGAAGCCGGCCACTACGGTGTCGGTTTCATATTCATGCCGCAAGACGATGCGTTGCGCGCCAAGTGCGAGGAGATCGTCGAACGTGTGATTGTTGCCGAGGGTGAGGATCTGATCGGCTGGCGCGACGTGCCTGTCGACAATTCGTCGCTCTCCAAGGCGCCTGATATCGCGGCGACGGAACCTGTTTCCCGCCAGGTCTTCATCAAACGCGCCCGCAGCGAGGACCAGAACGAATTCGAGCGCCGTCTCTACGTGCTGCGCAAGGTGATCTCCAACACCGTGCGCGCCGAGACCGATGCCGTTGCCAAAGGCTTCTATATCGTTTCGCTGTCGAGCAGGACCATTGTCTACAAGGGCATGTTCCTGGCCTACCAGCTCGGCGCCTACTACGCCGACCTGAAAGATGCGCGCTTCACATCCGCGCTCGCGCTCGTTCACCAGCGCTTTTCGACCAACACGTTCCCGTCCTGGGACCTGTCGCATCCCTATCGGATGGTTGCCCACAATGGCGAAATCAACACCCTGCGCGGTAATGTCAACTGGATGGCGGCCCGTCAGGCGTCTGTTTCCTCCGCATTGCTGGGAGACGACATTTCGAAGCTCTGGCCGATTTCCTATGAAGGCCAGTCCGACACGGCATGTTTCGACAATGCCCTGGAATTCCTGGTCATGGGCGGATACTCGCTTGCGCACGCGGCGATGATGCTGATCCCGGAAGCCTGGGCCGGCAATCCGTTGATGGACGACAACCGCCGTGCCTTTTACGAGTATCACGCGGC
>JBCDEN010000381.1:0-4759 GCA_039179715.1 Pseudomonadota bacterium | reverse complement strand
CGAAAAATGCGCCAGACAGTCATCCTGGGCAGCGTGATGGCGGTCATCTACATCACCTGGTCGCTCAGCCTCGACGGTTATGGCGGTCCGGAGGAACGGGGCCATGTGGCGCTGTTCATCGCCATTACCGTGATCGGCTGCATATTCTGCCTGATGAACCTGCCCCAGGCGGCCTTTGCGGTCATGTTCATCGTTACCGTACCCTATCTGGTCTATTACATCGGTCAGGATCAGGATGTTTACTTCGCCATCGCGATGAACATCTTTCTGGTCTGTCTGGTCGTTCTCCAGGTTCTGATCAGCGGTTACAGGGGCTTCTGCAAACTGGTGCAGTCGCAATCCGACCTCGCCGCCAAGCAGAGGGAAACCGAGCGCCTGAACGCGGAAAACGCGCGCCTTGCCCAGACCGATGCGCTTACCGACCTGCCGAACCGCCGCTTTTTCTTCAATCGGCTCGAAACACTGATCGCCGGCGTCGCGGGAAGCGAAACGAAATTCGCGGTCGGCGTGGTCGATCTCGACCGGTTCAAGCCGATCAACGACACATACGGACACCAGCTCGGTGACCAGCTCCTGATGGAGGTCGGCAGCCGGCTCCAACAGCTTGCCGCGGAAAAAGACTTCGAGGTGTGCAGGCTCGGAGGCGATGAATTCGGCTTCCTCTACCTGGGTGATACCGATGAGGCGGCCGGCACCGGCCAGGCGATCTGCGACCTGATTACCAAACCCTACAAAATCGGAGACCTGACGCTCATGGTCGGCGCTTCCTGCGGGATTGCGCTTTTTCCGGACGCCGGTAAATCCGCACACGCCCTTTTCGACCGATCCGATTATGCACTCTACAATTCCAAGACGACGTCACGCGGGCACACGACCGTCTATTCGGAAGAGCATGAAGCGCGGATCCGTTCGGAGCGCGCCATCGAAACCGCCCTGCAGAAGGCTGATCTCGACACGGAATTCCAGGTCTATTTCCAGCCCGTCGTGTCCCTGCCCGACCAGACCGTCGTCGGCTTCGAAGCCCTGGCGCGGTGGCACAGCCCGGTTCTGAAAAAAGTTCCTCCCGACCAGTTCATCGCGGTGGCCGAACGCACGGGGCAGATCAACCGCCTGACGCTGTCCCTGTTCGAAAAAGCCGTGCGCCAGATCGATGCATTGCCCGGAGACCTCAGTCTTTCCTTCAACCTGTCCGCCCAGGACATCACATCGGCGGTAACGGTTCATGCTCTGCTTGATGCCATCGAACGCCACGGCGTCAACCCAAGGCTTATCACCTTCGAGATTACCGAGACCTCGGTCATCGGCAGCTACGAGGCGGCCGAGGAGTGTCTCAAGACATTGCGCAGCGCCGGCGTGAAACTGGCACTGGATGATTTCGGAACGGGGTACTCCAGCCTGGGGTATCTCCACCGCCTGCCGATCGACTGTGTCAAGGTTGACCGCAGCTTCGTGGCCGGCATTCACGAACCCGTGGCGAGCGGCGTGATCACCTCCATCATCAACCTGTGCCGCTCCATGGAGATGCTCTGCGTCGTGGAAGGTGTCGAGGACCGGACCCAGCTCGACCTTCTGGCGGCGCTGCGCTGCAATCTGGTGCAGGGTTACCACTTCGCCCCGCCGCTGCCCTTCGAAGAAATCATGGAGAGCGCCCATGCGAACGGGACGATTGCCGGTCTCGCCCTTTCAAGCAGGGACGGCATGGAAGAGCTGAGACTGTCCAGCGCCTGACCGCACGGCTCTTGGCACCATTTGGTGATGACCGGGGGATCCATCCTTGAGCGGCACAAAACGGCAGAAGGAGATGCGCAAGGCCCTGCGCATCCTTGCTCCAAGAATTCCGATGCGCGATGCCGAGGCGATACTCGGCCTTGCGCTTTCCGGCCACCTTCGCCATCTGCCGCCTTCGATCGCGCTCTGGCAGGCCACGACCAGTCACGTCCGGCACGAGCTGACCGAATACGAGACCCTGCTCGAAGAAGGATATGACCGGGATGCGGCCCGTTTTTTTGTTGTTCAAACCATGAACGACGTTCTCGGCGGCTGGGGGTGTACCAAAGAGGTCACCGGCGATGCGGACCCATCCGATTGATCCACGGCATGACCTAGGGCCGCTTGACGACCAGATCGATTTCGACAAGGGCATTCACGGCGAGGCCCGATACACCCACACACGTACGGCCCGGCAGCCTGTCTGGTGGGAAAAACGCGCTGTATGTCTCGTTCATCTTCGCATAGTCACGCTTGAATTCGGTCAAATAAACGCGCACGAAAACAACATTCTCAAGACCGAGACCGACGCCCGCCAGCACGATCTTCAGGTTCTCCATCACCCGTTTCGTCTGTTCTTCGATGCCGTCCGGCAAAGGGGCTTGCGGATCGTCCGGAAAGGTCGGCATCTGGCCGGTGACATAGACCCAGCCGTCGGCCTCGACTGCATGCGAGAAGGGGGCGACGGGCTGCGGCGCGTCGCCGACCATGTGGTGAATTGGTAGCATGAAGGTCTCCGGTGTCTTTCAGTCTCGAACCGCAGCCACACTAGAGATTTTTCCCGTCAAATGAATCCCAATTGATTGGAAAAGATCCATCGCATCACGCGCGCGGGTAAATCCACTGTTCGGGGATATGCGCCGTCACCTTCTCGCCGCGCTTGATCACGCCGGGTTTTTCAACAAAACCGACCAGGCCGCGCAATCCGCGCGCCACCTTTGGAAAGAGCAGGTCGAGGCCCTCGCGATCCGGATAATTCGCGGCAATCGCAGCGCCCGCAAAGCGGCAGGGAGCATTGTCGCCATCGACCCGGACCACCGTTCCTCCTTCAAAGACAAGCCGGGTGCGGGGCGGGATTCGGGTCAGGTTCGGAATGGCAGAGATCAGGATGTTGCCGCCGATCCACTCGGACCTCAGATCATCGATCTCCATTCTGGCTGCGACTTCAGAGAGTTCATCCTCCGCAAGGATCGACACCTGCCGCTCGTTACACATGTCCGTGCCGCGCGGATACCAGGGTTCCCTGCCTCCGGATTTGCGGATGAAACCGGCGTGCCGGTCTCCGGGAACACCCTCGAAAGTCAGCTCGAGACTGTCGGCCGCCGTTGTCTGGAAATCGTCCGGGGATACGGTCCGGTAGACACCCTCAACCTTCCCGTCCACCTTGAATTTCGGTGCAATCCGGATTTCCTCCGGGATCAATGCGGGCTGGTCTGTCATCGTCTGCTCCTGTCTTGTGGCACCGGAAGATGTAAGCCTGCGGCGAAAAAGACACCAGCAAATCAAATTGATCAACGCATCAAACGTGTTGATCGTTGCCGATTTCCGGGAAACAGACTTGCCAGGCAGCAGGATAACAAAAGGCCCGCAGCGATGTGCGGGCCCTGGACTTCGTTTCTGCGGTTACTGCAGTTTGTAGGAGCAGACCATCTGCGTGTGCTGCGAGTTGATCCAGCAGTTGGGCGGCAAAGGTCCGGTCGGGATCGGATAGTAGTAGTAGGTCGGCTGGTTCGCCGCGTTGGCAATTGCCGCACCGGTCGCCACGCCAGCAGCATAGGCTCCCGGATGGTAGTAGGGACCATAGGGCGGGTGGTACGGATGATAGGGCGGATAATAAGGGTGATCCGGGTGATAGGGATGGTGCCACGCGCGGCAGCGCGGATCCTGTGGCGCGTGGTAGCAATAGGGACCATAGGGCTCAAAACCGACCGATCCCGGCGCCGTCGCCGTCGCCCTGCCGTGGCGATGGTGCGGCTGGCGGGCGCTGCGGTCTATGAAGAGGGCAACCCCTTTCGCGGTTTCCGGCAACTCGCCGCGCAGTACGGTTACGCCGTAGACCATTGAGGAACCTTCGGATTTGGCCGACGTCAGCTCGACCAGTGCCGGCGCCTTTCCGGTTTCGCTCAGGACCGATACAACCGCATTAGGCGGATCACCCTTGAAACCGTCATCCGTGTTCCAGTAGCCGGCAAAATCGGAATTCGTGATCTGACCGCCGACGCGATAGGGACGGTCGGAGAAAAACAGGACACCCGTATTGGCGTCGGAGAGTGTCAGGGAGGTGCCGTCATAGGACATCTCGCCCGCCTGCTGAACGAAATCATAGGTTGGCGGCGGTGCCGCATCGGCATTGACCGGCTGCGCCGGCTGAGCGCTTGCCGCACCGGCAGTCAACATGGCCAACAGGCCGGCGCAAACCGTCAGGCCGCGCGGTAATCTCTTGAATTGCATTTCGTCTTCCTCCTCCGGGCCAAGCGGGGTGCCCGATTGCTGACACTCAAATCTTGCACAAAGCGCGGGTTCAAATTGTGACATGAAACACAGTCTACGTCGTCAATTGTAGCTGGATGGTGGCTTTGAAATTAAGAATTGGTAAGTCTCAGGTGCCCGCAGCCTCTCCGGCCAGATCGGAGGCCGTGCTCCAGATGTGTTCCTGTCTCAGTCCTTCCAGGCAACGCACGACTTTGCGGGCGTAGTAGAGTGTCGCCACCCAATCCCTCATGAGGTCGATATCCGCCGGTTCCGGCGTGGGCATGGCGGCAAGCCACTCCTCGGCGAGGCCGGGCACTGTCTGCTGCGCCCGGTTCTGCAGAATCGTATCGAATTCCTGCAGGACGCGGGTGTCCATGCGCTCCAGCAGCTCTGCGACCGACGGGTCCCGCCGGTTCTGAGTCACTTCCATGTGCACGGCCGCGCGGGCCTGGCGGTAGAGGATGACGTAGTCGGAAAGAACGATCACCAGGACATCAAGGTCTCCGCTCGTGCGTGCGCT
>JBCDEN010000247.1:0-6184 GCA_039179715.1 Pseudomonadota bacterium | reverse complement strand
TCGCCGAAAAGGCCGACATTCTGGACATTGGCGCGGAAAGCACGCGGCCGGGTTCCGAGCCGGTAACGCTGGAAGACGAATGGACGCGGCTTGCACCTGTGCTGGAGCCCGTCTGCGATCTCGGCGTCCCTGTTTCCATCGACACCTACAAGGCTGAAATCGCCCGGCGGGCCTGTGCGGCCGGAGCCGTGATCGTCAACGATGTCTGGGGTCTTCAGCGGGACCCCCTGATGGCAGACACGGTGGCAGAGGCGGGAGTGCATGTGGTGATGATGCACAACCGCGAAAAGGCGGACGGTGCCATCGATATCATGAGCGATATCGACCGGTTCTTCGAGACGTCGCTTCAGCTTGCGCGCAACGCGGGAATTCCAGAGGACAGGCAGATCCTCGATCCCGGTTTCGGGTTCGGCAAGACGATTGATCAGAACTTTCTCATCCTCAACCGGTTCAAGGATCTGAAAAAACATGGCAGGCCGATCCTGGCGGGCGCTTCGCGCAAACGGATGATCGGAGCCGTCCTGAATGTGGAGACCGATGACAGGCTTTACGGCTCCATGGCTGTCCACATGACCGCGCTTTTGAACGGTGCGGCAATCCTGCGCGCACACGATGTCGGTCCACATGCCGATTGCGTGCGTATGCTGGACGCAATACGACTTGAACGGACCTCTTCCTGAAATGACATTTTCCGATACTTCCCCCGATGCTCCGACACGATGCGCGCTCGGGCTGGGCTCCAATCTTGGCGATCCCGCGGCCAATCTCGATGCTGCCGTGCGCCTGCTTGAAGAAACGAAGGGCATCACGCTGGTTGCGCGCTCCGCGAACTACCGGACGCCGCCCTGGGGGCCGGTGCCGCAGGACGACTACGTCAATATCTGCGTGGTGTTGGATACATATCTGAGCCCGCAGGAGTTGCTGCAGCGCTGTCTGGGCGTTGAAAAGGAACTTGGCCGCGTGCGCGATGTGCGCTGGGGCCCGAGGATCATTGATGTCGACCTCCTGATCTATGGGGTCCGCAAGGTGCAGGAAGACAATCTCGACGTGCCGCATCCCAGAATGGGAGACCGTGCGTTTGTACTCATTCCGCTGGCCGAAATCTGGCCGGACGCACCGCTTGGTGATGGCCGCACGGCACTCGATGCGCTTGCCACCTGCGCGGACCAGGACGGGGTCGTCAGGCTTCCTGGTTGAACCTGTTTCGGCCTTGATAACGCTCTCTTAATTTCGGCAGATTAAACCCTTGATTGTCGGGGGACCTTGCGCTTAGGGGCAAGGCATGGCCGGTACGGTTCACCGAAATGAAATAAACTCAACACAAAACTCATATTTCCTATCCAGAAATTCGATGTATCTGGCTGTCGTTGCAGCCGTGATACCAAATATTCCCTATCTATTCTTGTCTCTATTTTTCTGTCCAATGAGATTTTTCCCAATCTTATTGTATTTTTTATTGGCAATTGTCAGCTTTCATCTGAATTTTTTCGTACTCTTAATAATTGCAATATTGCTATTTTCTTTCGATCTAATATTTACTATTTCGGGAATTTTCGGCCTCTCGCCATCATTGATTGTCGATTCTCTAAATCATCTTCCCACGTTGAAGCTTTTTTCCTTCTCAGGGTACATGGTTCTGGCAGCTATTCTGATATTCTTCGCCTGGTTGTACATATTCCTTCTCGCCAAGAACCGCGACAGATTCAAAACGGCAAGCCTTGTTCCGGCGTTCCTTGCCTTTTGCGCCGTCTTTTCCTTTGATTTGAGCGTCAATCCGCCGTCGAAGCTGCTGGATGCAATGTTTTTCCCAAAACCAACAGAGTTCACATCCGCAACACTTCAAACCGGGCTCGACGTTCCCAGCCGTGACGCGCGCAAGGGGGATGTGCTGATCGTCATGGTGGAGGGGCTGGGGGCCATTTCAAACCCCATCCAGCAGAATCTGCTCTGGGAGATCTTCAAGACCGAGCAAATCCGTTCCTCGTTTGATGTCACGACCGGCACCAGTTCCTATTTCAGTTCCACGACCGCAGCTGAGTCCCGCGAGCTGTGCATGCATTGGGGCGATCACCGTGACTTTCGCGACAAGCCGGCATATGACTGCCTGCCTGCAAAATATCGGGCGGAGGGCTACGAAACTGCTTCGTTTCATGCCTATTGGGGTGGGTTTTTCGACCGGACCGACTGGTATCCGAAGATCGGGTTTGACACCCTGTTCTTCAGGGAAAGCATTGGGAAAGAAGCGGACATGCAGGACCTTAGAACCTGTGGTCTCACCTTTGAGGGGCTTTGCGATGACGATGTGGCAGACAAGATCGAAGCCTTTTTGGAGCACCGGTCTGGAAAGCCGAAATTCGCGTATTGGCTGACGCTTAACACCCATATCCCGATCGAGGCGGGAGCGGCGACGCCGCGCCTTGATTGCGAGACCGGTGGTCCCTTCAAGGACTGGACCGTGTGCAGCTTGACCGAAATGTGGATGGATCTGCTTTACCGCATCCGTGACATCGCCCTGAACCCGGAATTGAAAGGCCTTGAGATCCTGATCGTCGGCGATCATCATCCGCCGGTCTGGACAAGGCGGGGACGGAACGTGTTCGAAACCGGACAGGTTCCCTGGCTGCATCTGAGCCCTGTTGCAAATCGTGAACAGGATATGCCGATTTGATCGCGCGCCCGTCTGACACTTTGCGGGTGCTTACATCCCGATGAAACTCGTCATGTGAAAACGCGCGTTGTCGGGATGGGGCGTGTGCTCTGCGCCAAAGGGACAGGCATGTCTTGCCAGGCAGCCGGACCAGCAGGAAATCGTCCGGTCTTTTTGAAGATGATCCTTGCAGGCAGGCACGTTGTAGCCGGTTGCGGCTGAGATGGCATTCACGGGACAGGCAGTGAGACAGGGCTTGTCATGGCAGGTCTCGCAGGGTCCGGCATCCCCGGACGCATCTAGACCGACGACCGTTTCGGCGGACAGGAAGGCGGCGCGAAAGCCGGTCCAGGGCCCGTATTCTTCGTGTGCGAGCACGCCCAGGGGGCTTTGTGAAAAGCCGCCACATCTGAGCGCCCATTGCTGGAACGGAAAATATGGCGGGCCTTCGAAGGGAAACAGGCTTTCACAGCCGTGAGCGCCGGAGAGCCGGGAGAGTTCCCGCTTCGTGTAACGGTCCATCGGATGCGGAAGGCTGTCACGATACTCGGGGCTTGAAACGAATTGATGCCACAGGGACGGACCGGTGCTGCCGATCAGAAGCAGGCTTTGTGCCGCTGCACCGCCTGAGATGTCCGGAACGCCATCGGCCGGAAACGGCCGGAAGCCGCCGAGAAGCAAAAACCCGGCGGCCGCGAGATCATCTTGCAGATGCGCGAGCGCCGGTCCGGTCATGGTGTTTCCTCAGCCAAGGCGATCGCGCTTGGCAAGCGTGCGCAGGCGCAGGGCGTTCAGCTTGATGAAACCGGCAGCATCCTTCTGGTCATACGCCCCCTGATCGTCCTCGAATGTTACCAGTTCTTCCGAATAGAGCGAATAGGGCGAGGCGCGGCCAACCAGGATCACGTTGCCCTTGTAGAGCTTCAGCCGGACGGTGCCGGTGACGTGTTCCTGGCTCTTGTCGATCAGGGCCTGCAGCATCTCGCGCTCCGGAGAGAACCAGAAGCCGTTGTAGATTAGCTCCGAATAGCGTGGCATCAACTCGTCCTTCAGGTGCGCGGCACCCCGGTCAAGCGTAAGCGATTCCATGGCCCGGTGCGCCGTCAGCAGGATCGTGCCGCCCGGCGTTTCGTAAATGCCGCGGCTCTTCATGCCGACAAACCGGTTTTCGACCATGTCGAGGCGGCCGATGCCGTTGTCGCGGCCATAATCGTTCAGTTTTGCAAACAGCGTTGCCGGGGACATTTTTTCGCCGTTGAGCGAGACCGCGTCTCCCTTTTCGAAGCCGATTTCAATCTCGGTGACGACATCGGGCGCTTCGGTGGGGTCAACCGTGCGCTGGAACACGTAGTTCGGGGCTTCCTCTTCCGGGTCTTCCAGAACCTTGCCTTCGGACGACGAGTGCAGCATGTTCGCGTCCACCGAGAACGGGGCCTCGCCGCGCTTGTCCCTGGGCACGGGTATCTGATGCTTTTCCGCGAATTCGAGCAGGTCCGTACGGGACTTGAACGACCAGTCGCGCCACGGTGCGATCACCTTGATATCCGGATTGAGGGCGTAGGCTGACAGCTCGAAACGAACCTGATCGTTGCCTTTGCCGGTCGCGCCATGGGCAACCGCGTCGGCGCCGGTTTCCTCGGCGATCTCGATCAGGCGTTTTGAAATCAGAGGACGGGCAATGGAGGTGCCGAGCAGGTAGACACCCTCGTAGACGGCGTTGGCGCGGAACATAGGGAAAACGAAATCGCGGATGAATTCCTCGCGCAGATCATCAACGTAGATTTCCTTGATGCCAAGCATCTCGGCCTTCTTGCGCGCAGGCTCCAGCTCCTCACCCTGACCGAGATCGGCCGTGAAGGTGACGACTTCGCAGCCGAATTCGGTTTGCAGCCATTTTAGAATGATGGATGTGTCCAGGCCTCCGGAATAGGCCAGAACGACTTTCTTGATATCTCCATGCGCCATGTTGGGGAACGTCCAGTTCGATGTCTTCGGCGGATTGACCGCACCGTTGAAAATTTGCGGCAATTTATCCGTTTCCCGACGCGGCGCAAGCCCTTCGGCCCGGCAAAATTGTCGCCGTGTGCGGGGCGTGCGGGCGCGGACCAAATCGCCCGGCCCGGCAAGCGGCTGGCGCATTGGCCGCAGATATGCTCACCGACCTTTCATTGTCATCCCGGACAAAGCTCAGCGAAGATCCGGGATCCAATCGTTTCCAGAGCGTTGGGTGTTTGACGGAATTGGGTAAGCGCACCTTCGAGTGTCGAATGAACATTTGACGGCATCCTGGACTGGATCCCCGATCCCGTCGGGGATGACCGCTCCTTCTCCCTCTCCGCATCGTCCCGCACACAAAAAGACCGGCCCGCATAACGGGCCGGTCAGGCTGCATCAGGCTTGTTCGGGTCTTTGGCCCAAGCCTTTCAGGGAGCTCTTTGTCAGCGTTTTCCTGCTTCCAGAACGTCTTCGAAGGTTCTGAGCCCGGTTGTCGGGGCGCAGACCAGGACCGACATGTTGCCGGGCGCGTGCTGGTTCTTCCACATCTTCGTGTGGGCACTCGGGATCTGGTCCCAGGGAAACACTTCGGACATGTAGGGATCGATACGTCTTTCGATCATCAGCTTGTTGGCCGCGGCCGCCTGCTTCAGATGGGCGAAATGCGAGCCCTGCAGACGTTTCTGGTGCATCCACATGTAACGGACGTCGAAGGTGCAGTTGAAACCGGAGGTTCCCGCGCAGATGACGACCATGCCACCCTTCTTGCAGACGAAGGTCGAGATCGGGAACGTCGCCTCGCCCGGGTGTTCGAAGACGATGTCGACATTGTTGCCCTTGCCGGTGAACTCCCAGATCGCCTTGCCGAACTTGCGGGCTTCCTTGAACCAATCGCCATATTCGGGCGAGCCGACCGTCGGCAACTGGCCCCAGCAGTTGAAGTCCTTGCGGTTGATGACGCCCTTTGCGCCGAGATCCATGACGAACTGGCGCTTGTCCTCGTCGGAAATCACGCCGATCGCATTGGCACCGGCTGCGGTGATCAGCTGGATCGCATAGGAGCCGAGGCCGCCGGACGCGCCCCAGACGAGCACATTCTGTCCGGGTTTCAGTTCATGCGGATGGTGCCCGAACAGCATGCGGTAGGCGGTGGCAAGCGTGAGCGTGTAACAGGCGGCCTCTTCCCAGGTCAGATGCTTGGGGCGCGGCATGAGCTGCTGCGCCTGTGCCCGCGTGAACTGTGCAAAGGAACCATCCGGCGTCTCGTAGCCCCAGATGCGCTGGGTGTTGGAGAACATCGGGTCGCCGCCGTTGCATTCCTCGTCGTCGCCGTCGTCCTGGTTACAGTGAATGACCACTTCGTCGCCGACCTTCCAGCGTTTCACCTTGTCGCCGACGGCCCAGACGATCCCTGACGCGTCGGAGCCGGCGATATGATAGGGAGCGCCATGGCCGTCGGCGACAAGGTGAAGCGCTGGAAAGTCGGCGACGAGGTCGTCATTCACTGTAACCAGGACGACGGTGACGACGAGGAGTGCAACG
>JBCDEN010000131.1:0-8066 GCA_039179715.1 Pseudomonadota bacterium | reverse complement strand
GTGCGATTGGGCTTCAGGGATGAAGGGAACAACTGGCTTCATGGATGGCGGCTCCGGAAATCGCAACGGGCCGCTTCCGCGAACCTTGCGCATGGGATGGAAAAGCTGATCTTAGGGTGCGAACCGCGCCATTCACAAGAGCATGTCAGCGCGATCCGGAACCGCGTACCACCGGATCCACACACAAAGACCAAGGCGTATTTCAGGTGCCGGCATCGCTGCGTCGAGCGAACCCGTACGTGCTTGAAAACTGTAAAGCACCAGCCCGGTCAGTGGCAGTGCTGTCACGGCGGCGAGGTGATTTTTGCCTTCCAGTGAGAGATTGCGATATGCCGTTCGTCGCGGTGCTGTGCACGGGGTATGCATAAACTCTTAAGGCCCGTTCAGGCGCACTCGTCGAAATCCGCAGATGGAATGCCTGATCTCTACAAAACAAATCAGTATTTTTTACGATACTTTTTTGCAGAGGTTTTTTGTTTCTTCAGTTTAATCAGTTTGTTGAGTGATCGTGGGGCGTGATTGCCCCGCATCTTTTCCGAATTCGGTCCACTTTGACTCAAATTTTATTGTTATTATTATCAATACCGAATGGAAATGTTTGCAAGAACATGGGTGCCCGGGCAGGCCGCTCCGGTTCAGCGGCCCGGGCACATCGTCATATTTGAAACCGTGTTCTGAAAGCCTCCGCAATGTTAGCGAAAGTCAAGTCCACGCGGGTCGACAGTGCCTATGACCGTCTGAAAGACGAGATCCTGCGAGGCGTCCTGCCAGCCGGTTATCAGGCTCCGGAGCCTGATATTGCCAATCGTCTGGGTATGAGCAGAACGCCGGTCCGGGAAGCCTTGATCCGGCTCGAAGCGGAAGGGCTCATTGATCTGATTCCAAGACGGGGTGCGCGCGTCGTTGCCATTTCGCAGAAGGACTTTCGGGAAATTTTCGAGATCCTTGCGGTGCTTGAAGGGCTGGCGGCGGACGCGGCGTCCTGCCGCGACATGCCGAGCGATCCTTTGCAGGACATTCATCGCGTGATGGAAGACGGGGAAGCGGCGCTTCGTGCCAAAGATATTGCAGCCTGGGCGCGCCTGGACGACACGTTTCATCGCCTTGTTGCAAGCCTGTCGGGAAATGACAGGCTGACCGCTGAGATTTGCGGTCTCCTGGACCAGGTGTTCAGGGCGAATGCAGTGTTGCTTCGGCTGAACAATGCGCCTGCCGCCCGAGATGCGACGCATCGCAAGATCGTGGATGCGATCACGGCCGGTGAGGCGGAGCAGGCTGCCGAACTTGCCAAGGCGCACCGCCTGAGCGGCTTGAAAACGATGAAGGAACTCCTTGCGAACAGCGGTCTGTCGCAGGTCTGAGTTTTGCCGGTTCAGCCGGTGTTCGTCACCTGTCAGGTGCAGGCCCGGTCGATTGACCGACGATCAGTTCCGCGTCGAGATGAAGCGATGAGGGTTCGCGTTCCGGGTCGGCGATATGGTCCAGCAGCAGTTCTGCAGCTCTCTGGCCGGCATAGCGCACGGAGGAACGCGTACAGGTGAAAATCGGGACTTCGCCGCTGTTGGGCAGAAACGACAGCGCATCGTCGTGGGTGATGATCGAAACGTCTTTCCCGGTTTCCAGTCCGCACTGCCCGATGGCGCGCGCCACGCCTATGGCCGAAATCATCGAGGACACCAGAAACGCGGTTGGCGGGTCGCCGGACCTGAGCATCTCCATTGCGTTGTCGCAGCCATAGGGTTCCGTCATGTCGGAGCTGCGCATGATGCCGGTGTCTGGCGCAAGGCCCCTTGCTGCAAGTGCATCTTCAAAGCCCACGCGCCGCCGGCGCGCGAAGTCCATGTGCTCCAGGCCGTTCAGGAGCGCGATCCGCTTGTGACCGAGATCGAGCAAAAGGTTGGTTGCCCGCTCAAAGGCACGCCGGTTGTTCATGTCGACCCAGGAGGTTTCCCTTTCAGCCCCGGGAATGCGGCCGTGAACCACAAAGGGCAGGTTGATTTCCCGGAGCAGCCTGTGCCGGCTTTCGTCGGCAGCCGGGCCGTGAATGATCACGCCATCGGCCTTTTTCCGGGAGGCGATCTGACGGTAGGCGTCTTCCTCGTGATCATCTTCAACAACCGAGATGATCATGTCGTAGCCATGCTTGGAATAGGTTTCACCGGCTCCGGCAATGAACTCCAGAAAGATCGGGTTCATCATCTCGTGGATCGAGCGGGGTATGACGTGGCCGATCGCCATCGACCTGCCGGTGGCGAGGCGCCTGGCCTGGCTGTTCGGCGCGTATCCGAGTTTTTCCGCCATCTCCGCAACCCTGCGCCGTGTTTCTGCGCTGACCTCCGGATAGCCGTTCAAGGCACGGCTGACCGTCGTCTGCGAAAGTTGCAGCCGATTGGACAATTCCTTCAGATTCACACCCTTGCTCATTCTTGCCCAAAACGCTTTGAAAGCGCCCTCCCGTCAGGCTGTTATTGAAATGCAACATTAATTCGTGAGTTGTTCGCTTGACAAGTCCGAAGCGGACCGACATGTTTAGAGCAAATCCAAAGCGGTTTGGATGCCGGGTTCCGGTTGGTTTGCTGCAAGAGGGAGGAGCCTCGGTATTGCTGCCGGCTGGTAAGGTGTGCCACTTTAAAGGGAATGTCCCGCCAAGGGGACAATCTGGGAGGACTGACATGAAATCACGTTTGATGGCCTGTGCGGCCGGTTTGGCGCTGAGTGTTTCGCTGGGAGTTTCCGGCGTCTCAGCTGAACTGAAATTCGCGCCGGGCGAAGGGCCTTTCAACTGGGACAGTTACAATGCGTGGGCGGAAACTGCGCCTGATCTTTCGGGTCAGACCGTAACGATCGCAGGCCCGTGGCTGCAGCCGGAAGACGGTTACTTCCGGAATGTGCTCGCCTATTTCACCGAGGCGACCGGCGCTGAAGTCATTTACACCGGTTCCGATTCCTTCGAACAGCAGATCGTGATTGACGCGGAAGCGGGCGCTGCACCGAACATCGCCGTGTTCCCGCAGCCGGGCCTTGCATCGGACATGGCATCGCGCGGTCTTCTGCAGCCGCTTCCCGAGGGCATGGGAAGCTGGGTCGGCGACAATTACGGCGCGGGTGACAGCTGGGTGAACCTCGGCACCTACAAGGATGCCGACGGTAACGACCAGCTTTTCGGTTTCTTCTACAACGTCAACGTCAAGAGCCTCGTCTGGTATGTGCCGGAAAACTTCGAGGATGCCGGCTACGAAGTGCCCGAATCCATGGAAGACCTGAAGGCGCTGACCGAGCAGATCGTCGCCGACGGGGAAACGCCGTGGTGTATCGGCCTCGGCTCCGGTGCCGCGACCGGCTGGCCGGCAACCGACTGGGTGGAAGACATGATGCTGCGCACACAGCCGGCGGATGTCTACGACCAGTGGGTTGCGAACGAAATTCCGTTTGATGATGAGCGCGTTGTCGCTGCCATCGAGGAATTCGGCTGGTTCGCCCGCGACGACGACAAGGTTGCCGGCGGTGCCGACGCGGTCGCCTCGACCGACTTCCGCGACAGCCCGAAAGGCCTGTTTTCGTCACCGCCGCAATGCTACCTGCACCGGCAGGCCTCCTTCGTGCCGGCTTTCTTCCCGGACGGGGTTGAATTCGGCGCGGATGTCGACTTCTTCTACTTCCCCGCCTATGCGGAAAAAGACCTCGGCAATCCGGTTCTGGGCGGCGGCACGCTGATGGCCATTACCACGCCGTCCGATGCGACCACGGAACTGATGAAGTTCTTCCAGCTTCCGCTGTCTCATGAAGTGATGATGGCGCAGACCGGCTTCCTGACACCGCACAAGGGCGTCAATCTCGACGCGTATCTGAACGACACGTTGCGCGGCCAGGGCGAGATCCTGATCAATGCAACGACCTTCCGCTTCGACGGGTCCGACCTGATGCCGGGTGGCGTCGGTGCCGGCACATTCTGGACGGGCATGGTCGACTACACCGGCGGCAAGGACGCTGCCGCAGTGACCAAAGAGATCCAGGAAAGCTGGGACGCCTTGAAATAGCACTCTTCCGGCCGTCTGTCCGCGTGACTGACGGCCGGATGATGTTCCGGGCAAGGCAGCATCAGCGATGCGCCTGTGCCTCGAACAGACACAGTGTTGTCCGGTTCGACCGGAAAACCTCCATGATGACATACGGGATGGAACGGCCATGCTTTCGGATAACCCGGCACTCCTCGGGTTGGCGACCATCGTTATCGGCGTCGGTGCCTGCCTTGGTTACTTCTTCTTGTCCAACGTGGTTCTGGACAAGGTCATCTTTCCGGCATCCGGACCCAATGCAGGCCGGAACATCAACCGGGCGAATATGGTTCGGCCGTGGCTGTTTCTGTTTCCAGCCCTTTTTGCGCTGCTGCTTTATCTTGCCTATCCCGTCTTCGAAACCCTGCGTCTGTCCCTGACGGACCGGGATCAGGGCGGGGCTTTCGTAGGGTTTGCGAACTACAGCCAGATGATGGCGGAACCGAAATTCTGGGAAGCCGTGCGCAACAACATGCTCTGGCTGATCGTGGTGCCGGCGGTCTCGACGGCATTCGGCCTGCTCGTTGCGCAACTGACCGACCGGATCAGGTGGGGCAATCTCGCAAAATCCCTCATCTTCATGCCGATGGCGATTTCCTTCGTCGGTGCCTCCGTCATCTTCAAACTGATTTATGACACCCGGCCGGAAGATCAGAACCAGATCGGCATCCTGAACGCCGTCTGGCTGAAATTCGACGGCGGTATCGGATCGGTCCTGATGCTTCAGGTGCTGCCCTCGATGCTGCTCATCGGTTTTATCGTCATCGTCGCGTCCGTTGCCTGGTCATTCGCGCGGGGCATCATCGCCAAGGGAGAAGACAAATCCGTCTGGCTGCTGCCGCTCCGCCTGCTCGTTGCCGGCGGCGCTCTCTGGCTGATCTGGGTATCTGCCGGGTCGCTCATCGGGCTTTGGATTGGTGACGTGCCCTACGGCGAAGCGCAGACCTGGCTGACGCTGCCGCTTTGGAACAACTTCTTCCTCATGGTCGTGCTGATCTGGATCCAGACCGGGTTTGCCATGGTGATCCTCAGCGCCGCCCTGCGCGGTATCCCGGAGGAAACCGTCGAGGCGGCGATTATCGACGGGGCCAACCCGTTCCAGATTTTCTTCAAGATCAAGGTGCCGCAGATCATGGGTACGATCGTCGTCGTCTGGACGACGATCACGCTCACCGTTCTGAAGGTCTTCGACATCGTCTTCGCGATGACCAACGGTCAATGGGAGACGCAGGTCCTGGCGAACTACATGTACGACAAATTGTTCCGCGCCAATGACTGGGGGGTCGGTTCGGCGAGTGCGATCGTCATCATGCTGCTGGTGACGCCGATCCTTGTCTGGAACGTCTACAACGCGCGCAAGGAGATGAGATAATGGCCACGATCGCCGGTAAAAAATCCGGACTGGTTTGGGCAGTCCACATTTCCGTCGTCCTGCTTGTCCTGCTCTGGCTGTTTCCGACGATCGGACTGTTCGTGTCGTCGTTCCGGACCGCCGACCAGATTTCCAGTTCCGGCTGGTGGGCCGCCCTGTTCGAATCGGAGCAGAACGAGGTCTACCGCGCTGCCGATCCGGACGACAACCGCGTTGCCGACGGTGACATGTTCGTCGTGACCGGCAACATCTTCGACGGCGAGCCGCGCGAGATCCGCGCCTGGGGCATCTCGTCCAGAGACGTCTCTGCCTTCCAGCCCGGCGAAACCGCGGAGATGAAGGACGGGGAAAGCGTCATGCTCGACGCGGACGGCAACTATGTCTGGCGCGGCAACGACAAGCAGCTTTCCGGACGCGGACAACGCATTTTCATTACCGCGACGGTTCCGCCCGAGTTCACGTTCGACAACTACCGTACGATCCTGTTCTCCGGGTCGGGCCAGGACAACATGGCCAAGGCCTTCTTCAACACGCTGACCGTCACGATCCCGGCAACGATCATTCCGATCGTCGTGGCCGCTTTCGCCGCCTATGCGCTTGCCTGGATGGAGTTTCCCGGCCGCGCGCTCCTGATCGCCGCCGTGGTCGGGCTTCTCGTCGTGCCGTTGCAGCTGGCTCTGATACCGCTGTTGCGGCTTCATCTCGGCATCGGGATCGGCAAGGGATATCTAGGGGTCTGGCTTGCGCACACGGCCTTCGGCATGCCGCTCGCAGTCTATCTGCTTCGAAACTACATGGTCGGGTTGCCCCGGGACATCATCGAGAACGCCAAGGTCGACGGCGCGACCGATTTCCAGATCTTCACCCGGATCATCCTTCCGCTCAGTTTTCCCGCGCTCGCGTCTTTCGCGATCTTCCAGTTCCTGTGGACCTGGAACGACCTTCTGGTTGCAAAGGTGTTCCTGATCGACGCGACCGGCTCGACAACCGTGATGACCAACCAGATCGTCGAACTGCTCGGCACGCGCGGCGGCAACTGGGAAATCCTGGCCACTGCGGCCTTCGTTTCAATCGCGGTGCCGCTCGGGGTCTTCTTTGCGATGCAGCGGTACCTGGTTCGTGGTCTCCTTGCGGGATCGGTCAAATAACATGAACAAGAAACACATTGGGGAGCAGCGGGCATGACCTCCTTGTCCTTGAAAGATGTCAGCAAGTCCTATGGCGAAGTCGAGGTGCTGCGGAACATCGACCTTGAAATCGAACAGGGCGAATTGATCGTCTTCGTCGGTCCGTCCGGCTGCGGGAAATCCACGTTGCTGCGCATGATCGCCGGGCTGGAAAAGATCACCGGGGGAACGCTCGAGATCGACGACATCGTCGTCAACGACGTGCCGCCCGCCCAGCGCGGCATCGCGATGGTGTTTCAGTCCTATGCGCTCTATCCGCACATGACGGTCTACGACAATATGGCCTTCGCTCTCAGACTGGCGCACAAGTCGAAGGAAGAGATCGACGCGGCCGTCAGGAGCGCAGCCGAAACGCTGCAACTGACGCAGTATCTCGACCGGCTGCCGAAGGCACTTTCCGGAGGCCAGCGCCAGCGGGTCGCCATCGGCCGTTCGATCGTGCGCGATCCCAAGGTGTTCCTGTTTGACGAGCCGCTCTCCAATCTGGATGCAGCGCTCAGGGTGGCGACGCGGATCGAGATCGCGCAGCTCAAGGAGAGCATGCCGGAAAGCACGATGATCTACGTCACCCACGACCAGGTGGAAGCGATGACGCTTGCGAGCCGGATCGTGGTGTTGCATGGCGGCGATGTCGAACAGTTTGGAGAGCCGCTGGACCTTTATGAGCGTCCCGCCAACACGTTTGTTGCCCAGTTCATCGGCTCGCCCGCCATGAACCTGATCCCGGCTGAAGTGACCGCGACCGGGCAAGTGACTTCGGTCAAGATGGCCGATGGCGGACATGCCGATGTGCCGATTGCCTCGCGCGACGGCGACATTGCCGATGCCGTCAAGCTCGGCGTGCGTCCCGAGGATCTCACCGTCACGGAAAGCGATGATTATCTCGTGTCAGCCGAGGTCGAAATCGTCGAAGCGCTGGGCGAGACGACCGTGCTTTACTTCAAGTCGCAGAATGGCGGCGAGGCGCTTATCGCCAAGCTTCCCGGCATTCACAAGGTCGACAAGGGGACAACGATCCGCCTCACGGCAGTGCCGGAAAAACTGCATCTCTTCGATGCCGAAGGCAGATCGTTCCTGTACCGGTAAGCTGGTCCCGCTCGCATCGTTCTTTGACGATCACCCGGCGTTTCGCGTCCTGTCGTGTGACGGGAAAGCGGGGCGGGGAGGAACAAATCCGTCAACCTGCCGCCTCCGGTCGGGCTTCTCCAGATCGCCAGGCTGTTGTTCACACCGGCTACCCGTCACGCCGTGCCGGAGCGTGGGCTCATGACACCGGCAATTCTTTCTGCGCTGCCGTTGCGTTTCGGCAGCAAGCGTGGTTTTCCGGCGAATTGCGTGATTTTCAGGTCTGATCGTTCTTGTCATATCATTTTCATATGAACGTCGAATTATGTTCATATGAAAATGGTGTATGGTGTTTCAGGAACGGATTGTCTCGCAGCCGTTCAAGTG
>JBCDEN010000232.1:0-6333 GCA_039179715.1 Pseudomonadota bacterium | reverse complement strand
GTCGGATCAGTCGCTGTCTCTGCGTTGCGCGAAGCAGCGGTCGACCAGATCCGGGATCGCGGATTGCCGCATCGCCGCGTCGAAGAATACAAGTATTCCGACCTGCGCGCGTTCATGAAATCCGCGGCGCCGCTCGTTTCGAAAGCCGACCTCGCCAACGCGAAGGACCTGTTGGCAGCCCAAAATCTGTTCGGCGACCTTGAACGTCACCGGATCGTAATTGCAAACGGCAGCTTTGTGCCGGAGCTGTCGGACATCGACGCATTGAAAGCGGAAGGTGTCGCTGTCACGGATCTGAACGACGCACTTGCCGGTGAGCACGGATCGCAGCTTCTTGCGTCGCCGAAAACCGGACCGAACGACGGCATTGTCGCGCTCAACACGGCCTTCGTGCAAGGGGGCGTGGTGATCGAGGTAGCCGACGGTGCCGAGGTTTCGAAACCGGTCGAGTTCGTTCATGTTGCAACCTCCGCGGGTGCTCAGGTGGTCCGGAACAAGGTGCGTCTCGGCACCGGAGCGTCCCTGAAAATGCTGGAAACCTTCATCGGCGAGACAGGTGAAGGCGAACTCAATGCCGTCTTCGACTACGACGTCTCGGACAAGGCCTTCCTTGCCACGACCCGGCTTATGGTTGGATCCGTCAGCGCTGCACGCCTCATGACCACGATTGCGACCATCGGGGCGGAAGCGGAATTCAAGTCTATTGGTTTCATCGCCGGTCCGCGTTTCACGCGCAATCAGCAGTTCATCAATTTCACGGGTGAGAACTCCGAGGCCAAGATCTACGGCGTCACCATGGCAGGTGGCAGCGATCTGGCGGACCAGACGCTGATCGTCGACCACGCCGTGCCGCACTGCAACAGCCGCGAATTCTTCAAGACCGTGCTCGATGGCAACGCCAAGGGTGTTTATCAGGGCCGGATCAACGTTGCGCAGCATGCCCAGAAAACCGACGGCGAAATGATGACCCAGGCCTTGCTTCTGTCGGAAGGGGCCGAGATGGCCAACAAGCCCGAGCTGGAGATCTTCGCCGATGACGTGCTGTGCGCGCATGGTGCCACCAGCGGTCAGATCGATGAGGACCTGCTCTTTTACCTTCGCGCCCGCGGGATACCGGAAGACGAAGCGAGAACGCTTCTGGTTCTTGCCTTCCTGTCGGAAGCAATCGAAGAATACGGCGAAGACGATGTGAC
The DNA here is from genome assembly GCA_039179715.1 of Pseudomonadota bacterium. Lineage (GTDB taxonomy): Bacteria > Pseudomonadota > Alphaproteobacteria > Rhizobiales > Stappiaceae > Roseibium. The sequence continues at coordinate 5,140 of JBCDEN010000232.1, read as the reverse complement.
GGAAGGCCTGGAAGACCGCGTTCGCGCCTGGCTGGCAGATCACTAGACCCCAGTAGGGTCAAACGCAAACAAGGAGCAGCGCCGGATGACCGTCGCGACTGCAGAAAACGAGCCCGTCGTTACGGGATATGACGTGGAAGCCATCCGCCGGGACTTTCCGATCCTGTCGCGCGAGGTCTATGGCAAGCCGCTGGTTTATCTCGACAATGGCGCATCGGCTCAAAAGCCGAACGCCGTGATCGACACTGTGTCCAAGGCCTATTCGGAAGAATATGCCAATGTGCATCGCGGGCTGCATTTCCTGTCGAACACGGCCACCGACAATTACGAGGCGGCACGCGAGAAGGTGCGCCGGTTCCTCAATGCTAAATCCGTTGACGAGGTGGTATTCACGAAATCGACGACGGAAGCCATAAACCTGGTCTCATACGGCCTCGGTCCCGAATTCTTTGGAGAAGGTGACGAGATCGTGCTCTCGATCATGGAGCACCATTCCAACATCGTGCCTTGGCATTTCCACCGTGAACGCCACGGAGCGGTGCTGAAGTGGGTCTACGTGAAAGAGGATGGCTCGTTTGACCTCGATGCCTTCGTCGACACGCTGAGTGAACGGACAAAGCTTGTCGCCATCACGCATATGTCCAACGTTCTGGGAACTGTTGTTCCGATCCGGGAAATCTGCGAGATCGCGCACGAACGCGGCATTCAGGTCCTGGTCGACGGCAGCCAGGCAGCGGTCCACATGCCCGTCGACGTTCAGGATCTCGGCTGCGATTATTATGTCTTCACCGGCCACAAGGTTTACGGACCTTCGGGCATCGGTGTCCTTTGGGGCAAGCCGGAGCGGCTGAACGCACTGCGGCCGTTCAACGGCGGCGGCGAGATGATCCTCGACGTCACCGAAGACGTCATCACCTACAATGACCCTCCGCATCGGTTCGAGGCCGGAACGCCGCCCATCGTGCAGGCAATCGGCCTGGGTGCGGCACTGGACTACATGGATCTTATCGGGCGCGAAAACATTGCGCGCCACGAAGCGGATCTGAAGGACTATGCGCACCAAAAGCTGCGCGAGATCAATTCGCTCAGGATCTTTGGCAATGCGCCCGGAAAAGGTGCCATCGTCTCTTTCGAGATCGAGGGCGCGCATGCGCATGACGTGGCAACCATCATTGACCGGGCCGGCGTGGCGGTTCGGGCGGGCACGCATTGTGCGCAGCCGCTCTTGGCAAGATATGGTGTAACCTCTACATGTCGTGCAAGCTTCGGCCTCTACAACACGCGTGAGGAAGTGGACGCGCTGTATGAGGCCCTTTTGAAGGCACAAAGCTTTTTCGGGTAAGGACGAACCCATCATGGAAAATGCAACCACGACTGATACGAATGCCGACGGTGAAGAACTTCAGGCAGAGGTATCCGTGACAACGGCGATCCCGGAGGAAGAACTCGAAAGGTTGACGACGGACATCGTCGGAGCCCTGAAATCGGTTTACGATCCGGAGATCCCGTGTGACATCTATGAACTCGGTCTGATCTACAAGGTCGATATCGAGGAAGACCGCTCGATCAACATTGACATGACGCTCACCGCGCCCGGATGTCCCGTCGCCGGTGAAATGCCGGGCTGGGTCGAAGATGCGGTCTCCGCGGTTGCCGGCGTTGGTCCGGTGAATGTGGATATGGTATTCGATCCGCCCTGGACGCCCGACCGCATGTCGGATGAAGCGAAGGTTGCTCTCAACTGGTATTGAGTTCGAAACCTTTTTTCAGATAGTCTGGATACCTATATCAGGTCTCGAACCGCAGCAGCAGATAGAGGACCGAATGGCTCCCGCCGGAAAATTTCAGGTCATGACGATGACGGACGACGCCGCCGAGCGTGTCAGGGAACTTGTGGAGAATTCCGACAAGGATGCCATCGGATTGCGTGTCGGGATCAAGAAGGGCGGCTGCGCCGGCATGGAATACACCATGGATCTGGTGGAAGATGCCAGTCCGGGCGATGATGTGATCGACGACAAGGGTGCGAAGCTCTTCATCGACCCGTCTGCGGTCCTGTTTCTGCTTGGAACCGAGATGGATTTTGAGGTCACGAAGTTCCGCTCCGGTTTCGTCTTTAAAAACCCGAATGAAGTTTCCGCGTGCGGCTGCGGTGAATCCGTATCTCTTCAGGCTGCGGACGGCGGCGCATTGCCCCTCAACTGATCCTGTTTCCGGATCGACCTGCGACGAGAGTTTCCATGACATTGTTTGAACGGCTCAAGGCGCATGCAGCGCCGCAATGGGCCGGCTACACAGGGCACCCCTTTGTCAAGCACCTTGGCAAGGGCGACCTGCCCATCGAGTGCTTCAAGCACTACCTCGTCCAGGACTACCTGTTCCTGATCCAGTTTGCGCGGGCCTACGCGCTTGGCGTCTACAAGAGCCCGACCCTTGCCGACATGCGGCATTCGCTTGAGGGGGTGAAGGCAATCCTGGATGTCGAACTTGAGCTGCACATTGAAATTTGTGGCCGCTGGGGCATGGAGCGGCAGGAAATCGAGGATGCACCCGAAGACACACCGACCATGGCCTACACGCGCTTCGTTCTCGACGCAGGCATGTCCGGTGATCTCCTGGACCTGCAGGCGGCCCTGGCCCCGTGTATCCTGGGCTATGCGGAAATCGGCAAACAGTTGCATGAGGACGGCTGCGACAATCCAGATAACCCCTATCAGCGCTGGATCCGGGAATATGCCGGTGAAGGCTACCAGGACCTGGCAAATGGGTTCGAGGCCTGGTTTGAAGCAACTTCGGAGCTTGTGCTGACCGACAGCAGATATCCGCGTGTCCTGTCACTCTTTGAAAAAGCGTGCCGGCTGGAAAGCGATTTTTGGCAGATGGGACTTGACGCGAAAGGGTGATCAAGCCGGTAAAAACTGAAGGGATTGTTCGCACAGCTGTGAACAGGCGAACCGGACGCTGTCAGGCTACGTTTTCGGCAGCCTTGGCCGAAGGTAGGTCCAGTTCGGTCTTCACGAGGTTCCGGCCGGCATTCTTGGCGGCATAAAGAGCTTCATCGGCGCGCGATACGATCGAATGCGCCGTATCGATCTGCTCGAAGGTAGCAATGCCGACGGATATCGTCACACGGCCGAGATTTTCGCCGGTGGACCGCTTTACCAGTTCCTTGGACATTACTGCGGTGCGAATGCGTTCGCCGATCTGGCCCGCTTCTTCAAGATCGGACTGCGGCAGGATGATCGAAAACTCCTCACCGCCGTAACGGCACGCAATATCCTGCGTCTTGATGTTCTGTTTGACCGCCAGCGCAACGAGCCGCAGCACCTGGTCACCCGTCTGGTGGCCATAGGTGTCGTTGAATTTCTTGAAGTGGTCGATATCCGTCATGAGCAGCGCGAAGCTGCGCCTGCTCTCCTTGGACTGGTCGACGATCTTTTCCAAAGAAATTTCGAAGTGTTTCCTGTTGTTGAGCGTCGTGAGCTCGTCGGTCAGGGACTCGTAGCGAATCGCTTCCAGGGATGACTGCAGGTTTTCGATGTGTTTTTTCGATTCCAGCAACTGGCTCTCAAGCTTTCGGTTGGAGGCCACAGCGTTCTGGGTCGACTTCACCAAGTGGGTAACATAGAGCTGGAGTTTTTGCGGATCGTCCAACCGCTTGATCTTCTCTCCGGCCTGTTCGAGCGAGCTGCCATAGTCGGACGTCGCATCCGCGCTCAATTTCAGGGATTCAATCAGTTCTTCGACTTCCCGGGAAACCTTTGTGCCGACTTCGTCAAGACGATCGCCCAATCGGGTAGGGGACAGAAAACGGCCGTAAAGGTTCAGCATCTCATCTGTGCTGACCCTGCCTTTTTCCTTGATTGTCTCGTTTACGGCCCGATTGAGCCCCTGATTGTAACCAGCGGCATAGGTGTACCAGAGCTCATAAGAGCGCGGGTACGCGGGCAGCGTGTTTTTTCTTATATATCCGACAGCGGACTCACCATACTTGATGGTCCGGCTATGGTCGTCTTCTTCAGACATAGAACTTCTCTCACATTGACCCTGCGAATCCGCCCCACACGGTCACAAGATATAGGTTCCAAGTTCTGATGGAAGATTTAAGGAGCCGTTAAGCTTAAAGGAAAACACCTGTAAAAAGTGACGTCACGAAGCTTTTTTCGGACGCGGTTCGCGCAGCAGGAACGCCGGTATGTGGACACCTGCGCCGAAGGCAGGTTCGAGTTTTTCGTTTCTCGACTTTTTGCTCGCGGGTTTTTGCGGAAGTTCGGAAACTGTTACCGGGCTCATTGCGTCTTTCTGCTCCTGTCTGCCGTCTGTATCGGTGTCGCGTTGCTTGGATTGGGAACGGCGTCTGCCAGACGTCTTCGCCTGGGGCGCGTCGTTGTCATTGCTGGACTCGCTCTTGGAGGTCCTGCCTGACTTGCGACGTGCCTTGCGTTCCTTGGCGGCCGTCTCGAAATCAATCGGTTCGCCGAGCCAGTCTATTGTCTTGTTGATGAGCGTTTCGATCGCGTCGAGGTATTTCTTGTCCTCGCCGGTCACGAGCGTATAGGCGGTTCCCGACCGGCCCGCGCGTCCCGTGCGGCCGATGCGGTGGACGTAGTCTTCCGCGTTGATCGGAATGTCGTAGTTGAACACGTGACTGACTTCGGGGATGTCGAGCCCGCGGGCCGCGACGTCGCTCGCAACGAGAAGCTTGATGCTTCCCTTTCGGAAATTGTCCAGCATCATCATGCGGGTCCGCTGGTCCATGTCTCCGTGAAGTGTGCCCACATTGTATTCGTGGCGCTCTAGCGAACGAAACAGCGTTGAAACATCCCGCTTGCGGTTGCAGAACACGATCGCATTCTGAAGATCCTCAGCACCATCCAGAAGTTCGCGCAGGGCGGCCCGCTTTTCGTAATCCTTGGACGGAGATGCCTTCAGCTGCTGGCTGACATTGTCTGCCGTAGAGGAAGTCGGGGCAACCTCAATCCGCGCCGGGTTCTGCAGGAACGTGTCGGTCAGGCGTTGGATTTCCGGCGGCATGGTCGCGGAGAAAAACAGCGTCTGGCGCGTGAACGGAATCACTTTGCACATGCGCTCAATATCCGGGATGAACCCCATGTCCAGCATGCGGTCGGCTTCGTCGATG
>JBCDEN010000655.1:0-2804 GCA_039179715.1 Pseudomonadota bacterium | reverse complement strand
TTTTTTCAACTTTTCGGAACGAGCCGCATCCGCATGGCGCAAAGGGACCGCAAACGGCAAACCGGCCCGGGATGTTGCCGATCGCGAAGGAACGGAGGGGCGGGGCTGTTCGCTGTCCCCGCAGCCTCAATCCGGAGGTCATCCCGCCTTTGGGACGGGTGGTCAGTTTGCCGTCAGCACGGTCCGGCAATCGTTGGGCAGCGCTGCGAGCGCCATGGGACGTTTCTTGACGACTTTCGGCTTTTCACCAGCCTTTGGCGGGTTCTTGGGAACCCAGGGCTCATCGGAAAGCCAGTAGGTCAGATGCGCGCCGCAGCCGTCGCCCGGCGGCGGTTGGTTCTGGTTCTTGCAGCCTGTGCTTCCTTTGGGACAGGAAAGCCGGACGTGAAAATGGTAGTGATGGCCCCACCATGGCCGGACCTTCCGGAGCCAGGCGCGGTCCTTGCCCGTTTCGAACGCGCAGAGCGCCTTCTTGATCGTCGGATTGACGAAGATGCGGGCGACACGTTGGTCCGAGGCGGCCCGGCGGATCAGGCGTGCATGCGTGTCCGTCCACTTCGACGGATCAACGCTGCGGTCGGCACCCTTGACGTCGAGCGGCCCCTTGAGCATCGAAATGAAGGGAATTTCCTCGCGCTCTTCCGCCGTAAGGCGCCGGTTCGGCATTTCCCTGAGCCAGATGTCGGCATCCAGGCCGATCTGGTGACTGGAGTGTCCGAACAGCATCGGGCCACCGCGTGGCTGTGCCAGATCGCCGACGAGCAGACCGTTCCAGCCCACCTTGGGCGCATCGGCTGCAAGATCCTTCAGGTAGTCGATCAGCTCCGGATGGCCCCAGGTGCGGTTTCTGGACAGCCGCATGGCCTGCCAGGTCGGGCCGTCGGGGGGCAGCGAAGCACCACCTGCAAGGCAGCCTTTTGCGTAGGAGCCGATCGCGCGTGCCTTCAGCGGCGCCGGTCCGTCCGCAGCACCGAAATAATCCTTTGCCGGTAGCTGGGAGCGGAGAACAAGTTCGGGTTTCCTGGCAACATAGCCTTCTGGCACATCCCGCTTCCTGACCGGCACCGGAACGCCTGCAACGGTCGGGACGTTCGGTTGATCGGCCTCGGCTGTGCTGCTGCCCGCCGGCTTGTCCGCCGGAACAGGCACCGGATTTGCCACTGCAGATCCGGTCATGCTGAGCGCGATCAAGCCGGCGAGACCGGCCAAGCTCAGCTTGCCGGACATCCGTTTCACTTGTTCAGGCTTGCTCACCTAAGTGCCTCGCGGGTTGCCCTGCGAACCGCCTTCCGGGAGAGTATCCAGGTGGCATGCCCGCTTATGCAGCATGCACCATATCGGACCCCTGCGCATCTGATTCCGCACTGTTCGCGTGTGCTGTCAACAGATCGGCCAGTTCATCCAGAAGGACGGTATTGTCGCGGATGATCCGGTCGGCCGCGCCATTCAGCAGGATGATGTTGCCGGGGCGGGCGTTGTCCATGTCTTCGGCTTCCGGCTCCAGCGCGGTATCCAGGCGGTGATAGCTGACACCGTTCATCAGGCCGAACAGATGTTGCGCCTGATATTCGGCGGTCTGGGTTTGCCCGTCGGAGAAAATCGAAAGGATCGGGACACCCTTTGACGGCTGCATCCAGCCGAGCGCGCCCCAGCCAATGGCGTCCTTGTAAGGGAAGGGGCGCTCCGAGGCCCGGCCGGTGCCGAGCGAAAGGATGACGATCTCGTCGTTCTCCCAGCCGAGCTTGCGCGTTTCAAGGTAGGCGGCGATCGCCGGGTCCTTCATGAAAACACCGCCGTCGACGAGCGCTTCTTCGCGCTTGCGGCTGAGGTTCTCAACGCGCGCCGGTTCGAAATAAGAGGGTGCGGCCGTCGTGGCGCGCACCGCCTGCCAGAAATAATAGTCGTCCGGCCGGCCGCCATTTTCCTCCAGCCCGTTGGTCATGAACACCGCCTTGCGCTGTTCGATGTCGTATGCCGTCAGGACGAGCCTGGTCAGGGCGCTCGCCATCGAGGTCCAGCCGAAGCGTTCCTTGAGCAGTTTTTCCAGCGGACGCGCGTCATAGGTTTCGTCGAACAGGCCGAGCGGGTTGGTGAGCGCGCGCGCAAAGCGTGCGCTGATGGAACTGGTGAAGATGTCTCGGGCTTCGCGCTCGTAAAAGTCACGCAGTTCGGCAATCGTGGCAGCTGCTTCTCCGGCCTTTCCGCCGGGCCTTGGGGCGCTCAGCCCCGCTGCGATCAGACCCCCTGTCGAGGTGCCGGCCATGAGATCGAATATCTGGTGTAGGGGCTTGGTGACCCCGCGCTGGTTCAAGCGCGCTTCAAGGGATTCAAGAATGCGCAGGGGAATAAGTCCGCGGACACCGCCGCCGTCAATCGAGAGAATAAAACGCTTTTTCTGGGTCATTGTCAGTCCCCGGGGTGATCAAATTTATGGGGCAGCGCCCGTTCGCAAACCTGCATCGAGCGCTTGTGTCATCGTTGATTAAATGTTTGCGACCAATTGCGACACTGCAATGGCAATCTTCCAGAGATAGGCCTTAAATGGCGAATTTGGAGAGTAACAGGTTAAGCCAATAGATGGAATTCTGCCGAATTTCCCGATTTGCCACAGATACAACCCACACTACACACGTGCGGCTCTTTATCCGGAGGTTGATTTCGGACTAGGGTACGGACCCATAAATGAGACTGAAATGGCATGCGAAATGGCGAAATCCCGTTAGGAAGGGTGTGCGGAGCGGGCTTTTTGCCCGGTCAGCCGAGCTGACGCCACGGGGTGAAGCCATTTCCATGTCCTTCGGATT
>JBCDEN010000685.1:0-2618 GCA_039179715.1 Pseudomonadota bacterium | reverse complement strand
TCTTGGTCACGGTCGGTGGCTGAACCCCCAATGCCAATGCAAGCTGGCTCATGGTGCGGCCGTCGGAATCGGCCAGAACCTTCAGAACAAGTTCCTGCCCCGGATGCAGTCCGATCCGCATGAGATGTGCCCCGGATCTGGCTCTCTGGGCCTTCGCCGCCTGGACCAGGCGAAACGTAATGCTCTTCTTGTAGTTAAACGCCATCGCCTGTCCCCATTCCAAGATCTGCCCGAATCAATCAGCGTTGCACTCGCGGGAAGCGTAGCCGGAGAATTTAACCGTCAAATGACATTATCAGGATCATTGAAAGATTTTCAAAAGCCAAACAAACAAAGCCTGTCGCCGGCTAAGGAAATCATTTGTCTACCTTCAGCGAACCGGCAAGAAAGGGGATCACCAGGGTCAGGACGGCAACGACGGCGAAGGACGCGCCAAGGGAAAACACCTGACCGATGAAGCCGAGGATCGGCGAACCGAACAGGAACGCGCCGTATCCGAGTGTCGCCACAGAGGCCAGGGCCTGGCCTTTCGAAATCTGCCGGTCGGCAGCAGCACGCGACATTGCAAGCGGAAACAGCACCGCGTAACCCAGCCCCATGATGAAACATCCGGCCCAGACGACACCAATGTTCCAGCCGGAAACCAGCAGCAAGCCACCCAGGAACGCAACAAACCCGCTGGCGCGCGCCACGGGCACGGGACCGTAGCGGGCGATGATCCGGTCTCCGGATAGTCTCATGATCACCATGGCAATCGAGAAAACCGTGAATGCGGTCGGTGCAATCGCTTCCGTGTACCCAAGATCCGTAATCTGGTAGAGCGCGGCCCAGTCGGTGACGGCCGCCTCGCCCAGGGCGGCGACGAGCGCGATCAGACCGGCAAGAAGCAACGCTCCCTTCGGGATCGCAAAGAGCGGTGCCTTGCCCTGCCCGTCATCCGGACTGCTTTGATGCGGCCAGTTCTGCCGAAGGCACCAGAAAAGAACGGGAACTGAAAGCACGGCCCAGACAATAAAATGCCGGGCAACGCTCAGCTCCAGTTGGATCGCGAGGCCACCTGCCGCCGCAGCGGCCCCGGCACCGAGACTGAACAGGCCGTGAAAGGACGACATCACCGGCCTTCCGAGCGTCGTCTCGACTTCCGCACCCCAGCCGTTCATCGACACATCCAGCGAGCCGAAGGCGAAACCGGCAAGAAAGAGCGCAACCGCCAAGAGTGCGACAGATGGAGATAGTCCGACAAGCGTGAAGGTAACGACCGTTGCGACAGCCGAGGCCTTGGTGACAGCCGCAGGCCCCTTTTTGTCGATGAACGCACCGGCAATCGGAAAGGCGGCGAACGCTCCGAGCGCCAGCACCAGCAGCAGCACGCCGAACCAGCCTTCGCTCAAGCCGGTTGCCGTCTTGACATCCGGGATGCGGGACGCCCAAAGACCGATGAAGGTCCCACACATGAAAAAGACCGCCGAGACAACCCGGCGCGCTGCGATCGCCTGCATGATGTGACCTGGTACCCGAGGCCGGCTGCGCCTTGAAAAGAAAAGAACTTGCCCCGGCTCTATCCTGTCCGGGCAGACCTTTCAACGCAAAACGCAGCAGTCGGATGGCTCAGGCGACGATGGATGCCAGCAGGGCTTCGGCGTCACGCGCTCTTTGCAGCGCGGATTGATACGCAGAAGCTGCTTCACCGCTGCGGGCACCGGCACCGCCATTGTCTTCGCCTGAGCCGCCGGAAGAGGGATCTTCGACAGCCGGGCTTGGGCCCGTTTCTGAACTGGATCCAGCACCCGCACCATCGTCAGTGCCCTGAAGTTCATCCGCTTTTGCCTGCCGGGCTTCCGCCTGCGCCTCCGACAGTTGCGAGCGGGCGAGCTGCGCGACCTTCAGATCCTGTGATGACGGTTCGGCGGGCGCAAGGGCAGCACGGATCACGATCTGCATCTTGCGGATCGTTTCCTGAGGTGTCTTTTCCTTGCCGGTATCGATCTGCACCTCGCCGCCGATCGCATATCTCTTGCCGTCCGGTCCCTGCTGGAAAGTGTAGCTCGGGGCGCCGGCATAGGGCCCGCCGACGCGCGCGTGCGCCTGTTCATGCGCACGGACTTCCCGGTCCCGCTTGGCGAGTTCCTGAACCTGCTTTTCTTCAGCTTCGTTCAGACCGTCCCCGTCCGGATCGTCTTTCTCACTGGCACCGCCCTGACCCTGTGCAGGGTTTGCACCGCCTTGCACCGGACTGGAAACGCCCGCGCCACCGGCTGGTGCCTGCTGACCGGCAGAACCGTCTGTCTCGTCCTCTGCTGCCTCGGTTTCGCGCGATGCCGAGCCACGGCCTTGTGTCCCGGTCTGCTCCGTGTCCTGCAGCGCCAGGACAGCCTGCGAGGACAGGATCGGTCCGGAACTGCGCCGGGCGGATTGGACAGGAGCACTTGCAAGGCTGTCGCGTGCACTTTCCCGCTCCCGGCCGGAAACACCTGTTCCCAGACCAGGCTCAAGTTCGCCTGCGACACCATTGCCTCTCAAGAGGCTCGCCGGCGTGTTGGACAACAGGTGTTTCCGGCCGGGAGCGGGAAAGTGCACGCGACAGCCTTGCAAGTGCTCCTGTCCAATCCGCCCGGCGC
>JBCDEN010000453.1:0-4145 GCA_039179715.1 Pseudomonadota bacterium | reverse complement strand
GCTCGGAAACCGAGGCTGTCAAGCAGATCGAGCAGAACCTTGCAAAGTCCCCGAGCCGCATGAAGGCGGCAGCGGCGGCTGAAGGGGATGTGGAAGAAGACGACGAAGACAAGGAAGAAGCTGCCTGAGAATCGTCGATCGACCGCACATGACTTTGAGAAAAGGCCCGGCACCAGCCGGGCCTTTTTGCTGTGCCTTCGCGAAGCAGGCGGGACGAGCTCGCCGCTGCTGCGCTCACAGGCGCATCACGCAGAAGTGCAAAAATTCCACGCCAACAGCCACACCGGGTGATCTATTCTGGACTTTGATACGTAACGAGACCGGTTACACATCGGAGCGTCAGTCATGTCGGCAAGCGAAAAAAGGCACTAGGTTCAGGCCGCAATGAAGGCCCCCTACCTCACGCGTGAGGAAGAACGGGAGCTCGCGGTCCGCTGGCGGGACGACCGGGACGAGAAAGCACTGGAGAAACTGTCGCTTTCACACATGCGTCTCGTGATCGCCGTTGCTTCGCGCTTCCGCAACTTCGGCCTTTCGCTCGGCGATCTGATCCAGGAAGGCCATGTCGGTCTGCTTGAAGCCGCTGCCCGTTTCGAGCCGGCACGCGAGGTTCGCTTTTCAACCTACGCGACGTGGTGGATCCGCGCATCCATCCAGGACTATATCCTGCGCAACTGGTCGATCGTCCGTGGCGGAACGTCCTCGACCCAGAAAGCGCTGTTTTTCAATCTGCGCCGTCTCAGGGCAAAACTCTCCAACAACCAGACACCGCTGACCGACAGTGAGCTTCACTTGAAAATAGCCGACGCGATCGGCGTGAAACAGGCCGACGTCGCCCTGATGAGCGCGCGTCTGTCCGGACCGGATACATCCTTGAACGCGCCGGTGACGGACAGTGAAGGTTCCAGCGCCGACAGGCAGGACTTTCTGGTCTCCGATGCGCCCCTGCCGGACGAAATCGTCACCGGCAACATCGACACGGAACGCCGGAGAAAGTGGCTGTGGTCGGCCCTGAAGGTTCTAAGCGAGCGCGAGTTGCGCATTGTCAAGGAACGGCGCCTGTCCGAAGACGGGGCGACGCTGGAATCCCTTGGCGAAAAACTCGGTATTTCCAAGGAACGCGTGCGTCAGATCGAAAGCCGCGCGATGGAAAAGCTGAAGTCTGCGCTTTTGAACGAACAGGCTGACGAAGCGGTTTACAGCGTCTGAACGCCTTGTTTAGGCTGCAAATCAGCGTATTGCGTTTTCCAAGGCTTCGAAAAATGCCTCGTGCGCGTACGCCTCGTTCCAGGGTTTGTGACCGCACCTGTCAAGCAGGATGAAATCCGCATGCGGCAGGACCGTGGCAAGCGGCACCTCAACACCGATCGCAGGATGCGGGTCATGGTCTCCATGTAGCGCGGTAACCGGGCAACAAACGAGTGCCAGACGTTTCAGCAGCCCTCCCGATGACCTGAGCGCTTTCGCCTCGGCCCAGACAGCTTCGTGAATCGTCCGGTCAAAGACGAGTTCTGCCGGGCGGGTTCCGCGTGCCATATAGGTGTCTGCTGCCTCGGTCAGCTCCGCCATTCTCCGGACATTTTCCGAGTCACCCAGGTTCGCAGTGGTGCGATCAAGCTCCGCCTGCGCGTATTCAGACAGCCGGGAGAGGCGTGTCTGCCCCACCGTCGCTGCATGACGCTGTTCAAAAGGCGCGCTGCCGACCAGAATGAGACTGGAGACCAGCGTCGGATGTTCGGCAGCCAACAGGCAAGCGAGCCAGGCACCCCAAGACCATCCGATCAGGCAGACAGGCCGTTGACACGCTTGTTCTACCTGCGCCGCCAGTTCCGCGATTTGGCCTGCGATGGTGTTGTCCGTCTGGATTGGTTCAAGAACCCGATATCCCCGCTCCCCGAGTTCTTGTGCAAGAGGTTGGACGTCTCCTGCACCGCCCGGTCCGCCATGCACCACCGCCACTTGTGACGGTGTTTTTCCGTATTGCCGGAACCACGCTGAAACTGACGCCGTGTTCTTGACCATGGGGCTTGTCCGGGGTGTCATTCAACCACGAGCTTGACGGCCGTTCCCGCAGGGATGGCCTTGTTCGGTTCCAGATCATTCAGGATCGAGAAGAACTGCAGCCTTCGGGACGGCTCGACCCCGCTCATGCCAACGGCGAGTTTGCGCGGCGTGTCTCCCGGCTTCGTCTTGATCACCTTGATGCGCAGCGACTGAAGCCGCGCCCGCTCCGTAGGCGTGAGCTGCCTGAAACTGTCGACGGTGGCCCGGAAATCCGTATCGAAGCGCTGGTTGGGTGACCTGCTGGCAAAGATGAACCTGTAGCCGGTCTTGCCGATGCGAACAACCGCGATCCGGAAAGACCAGCCCTGCGTGATCGCCGCTCCGGTCACGCCCGGCAGACCGTTGATGGTCGTCTCCCTGACGCTTTCCGGCAGCAGGCCATTGATCCAGCCCGACTTCATGTAATCGACAAGGTTTGGAAAACCGCTGACATCCGCGCCGTCGAAGCGGATGGCCGTGCCGTCGCCGTTGCTTGCCAGGACGGCTTCGGTGGAATTCTCCAGAATGTAGCCCTTCGGCACCGTGAAGCCGATACCGAGCGCCTTGTGCAGGAAGGACCGGCCGCGCACGAAACCTTCCAGCGGGTCGTCGCCGTAGAGCATGCCGTCGATCTGGGTGAGATACCGGTCGCGGTCACGCTCGCCGATACCGGGGGCACCGATCTGGCGCGCGGATTTGACCGCGATCTGAAGCCGTTCCGGCGTCGAAGGGTGCGATGACAGAAAGTCAGGCGCTCCCGTTGAGGACGAACTGTCGGCCGACTGGTATTGCGCATAAGCCGCCATGGAGCGCAGGAAACGGGCTGCCGCGTAAGGGTCGAAGTCGGCGCGGGCGAGTGTCTTTACGCCAATGGCATCCGCCTCCAGTTCCTGAACCTGGCTGAAGCGCGCGAACGACAGCTGCGACGAGATGATAGCCTTGCGCGCCTCTTCGGAGTCCTGCACCACGTCATTCAGGATCCGGTCGGCCAGTTGCTTGGCTTCTGCGCGCTGCTGGCGCTTGATGGCGTGGTTCGCCGTGACATGCGCCATTTCGTGCGCAAGGACAGCGGCGACTTCCGACGTGTCGTTTGCCAGCGCAAGCAGTCCGCGCGTGACGTAAAGATAGCCGCCGGGAAGCGCAAAGGCGTTGATCGCCGGGGAGTTCAGGATCGTGATCTGATAGCTTTGGGACGGATCGTCGGATGCTGCGACCAGCCGTCCGACGACACTGGCCACGGCCCGTTCTGCACCCGGATCCTTGTAAACGCCGCCATACGTGGCAACGACCCTGGGATGTTCGCGCGCACCGATGTCGCTGGTAAGGCTGGGGCGGACGCCTGTCGAAACCGTGCCGACGCTGGTTCCGTCGCCGAGGATCTGGCAGGACGTGACAAGCAGCGACAGCGCGATCGCACCGGCGGCGCGGACCACGCGCAAGCGCGGCCGGCCCGCGCATCGCGAGATCGCGGCCGTCGAACGCCTGATGCGCCGGGATTCAATCGCCGTCTTGTCCGCCACTTACCACCTTTTTGCCTTCGAGGACCACAAGCTGCTCCGGATGCCGAAGCGCAATATAGGGCCCGTCTCTTTCCTGCAAGACACCTCTTACCTCAACACGTTGCCCTACAAGAGCATCGACCGTATGGCCATCCCGCGCGAGAGCGGTGTTGAACGCGCCTTCCTCGGAAGACCTGAATGTCACCGTGAGATCGGTTTTCCAGTATCTTCCGAAATTGAGATAGCGGGTGCCGGCCGTTTTTCCAAGCGAAACCACACGTCCCCTGGCAATGACATAATGTCCGTCCTGACCGGAAAAAGTCTCCGGTTCCCAGGAAGAAAAGAGCACGGTCCCGGCATCGCCGCTCCAGTGACCGGACCCGGCCTGCCTTGCCGTGCTTTCGGCGGCGCGCAATATGTCGGCGCAGTCTCCGGCCGCAACACCGGGGGCAAACAGGGCTTCGCCGCGCTCAAGAAGGTCCGCCTGAAAGAGACCGCTGACGCCTCTTTCCTGACGCACGATCCAGGCGGGAACAAGTCCCCAGCGGTTGGGTTCTGCGGCGGGTAGCGCCAGCAGTCGCCCCGCACCTGTCATGGGATCTG
>JBCDEN010000422.1:0-4378 GCA_039179715.1 Pseudomonadota bacterium | reverse complement strand
CTACTGGGAACACAATCTGAATTCCTGGGACATTGCGGCAGGCATCCTCATGGTGCGCGAAGCCGGCGGCTTCGTGAGTGACCTGCAGGGCAAGAACAAGATGCTGGAAACCGGCGACGTGCTCGTCGGCAACGAATATGCTCACAGGCTGATCTTGCGGCTGCTGAAACAGGCCGAAACGGCGGCTTGACGGCCAAGGCGGCGCACGAACGGGCGACGCCATCTGCCTCGGGGCTTCGCTCACTTGGTCTGCATGCCCGCAACCATTTTCAGGACCTGCCGGCGCGGCATCAGCGGCGTCATCCAGTTGAGCATTAAGGACAGGCGCTGCTCGTTGATGGCGATCAGCTCGCCCTTCATCATCGCGTCATAGCCGCACTTGGCAACAGAAGCCGGCGTCGCACCCTTCTGGTTGGCCAGACCTGTTCCGCCCAGATCCGCCGTCGCGACGAACTCCGTATTGACCAGTCCGGGGCAAAGGGCCGTGGACGTGATCCCGTCCCTGCGCATTTCCTGGTCGATCGCCTGGCTAAAGGAGGTAACGAAGGCCTTCGTCGCAAAATAGACCGCCTGATAGGGTCCCGGAATGAAGCTGGCAGTCGACGAAACGTGCAGCATGCGCCCGCCGTTCCGGCTCTTCATGTCATTGCCGAAGTGATGGCTGAGCGTCACCAGCGCCGAGACGTTCAGATCGATCATGGCCTGGTCCTTGGCAAGGTCACGCTCCAGAAAAGCGCCATGGCCGCCAAAACCGGCATTGTTGATCAGGATATCAACGTCGATGCCATGTGCTTTCACCGCCTCGTAAAGCGCCGTCGCCTGTGCCGGTGATCCGACGTCCTGTGCGATAACCGTGACCTTGATGCCGTGGGCACCTTCAAGCTCGGTCTTCAGGGCTTCCAGCGGCTCCTGCCGCCTTGCGACGATGACCAGGTCACCGCGGCGTTTGGCGTGGTAACGCGCGAATTCCATTCCGATGCCCGAAGACGCACCCGTGATCAGCGCAGTGTTCGACATGACGTGCTCCTTTTGAAAGTCAACAACTGTTGACCAAGCAGATAAGATGCGGAAAACAAAAAGTCAACACTTGTTGACAAAAAAGCTCGCGGCGTCTAGTTGGAGCCCATGAGCAAATCCAGTTCCACCAGGGAAAAACTTGTTGAAGCCGCCCGGGCGTTGTTCTGGACACGCGGCTATTCGAACGTCTCGGTCCGCGACATCACCGGGAGCGCGGGCGTGGACGCGGCACTCGTGTCGCGCTATTTCGGCGGCAAACAGGGCCTCTTCGAGGCGACCCTGGCCGAGATAGCTCCCTGGGAAGCGCTGGCGGCCGAGCCGGACGACCTGCTAGCGAAGGCCGCTGCAAGCTTTGCGCACCCGTTTGACCCCGAGGCCGATGCCACCAATGTTTTCACCATGCTCGTGGTAAATGTCATCGATCCGGAAATGGGCCGCATGATCAGGGATCTCGTGCAAACCAAAATGGCCGATCCGCTCACGGAAAGGATCGGCAGTGCTGACGCACGCGAGCGCGCCGCCTTGTTGCTGGCCGTCCTGTTCGGTGTTGCCTTGATGCGCAAGAATTTCCAGCTTGGGGGTCTCGCAGACAAGTCCCCGGAACAGCTTCAGGCGGACATCATCCGGCTGGGTCGCGTGGCTCTCGAAATCAACAGTTAGGACCGGGATCGAAGGCCAGGCCATCGCCTGTCACGCCGCTTCTTTTGCGAGCGCCAGCACCTTCTTGGAAAATTTCGCGGTCTTGCCGCCCCCGGGCAAGGAGGCAAGACAGGTGAGCGTTTCGGGCCGTTCGGGGACGGTGCCCGCATCGACATGAAGCTCGTAGTAAAGCTCCAGCATGCCACCGAGATCGCGAGGACATCGTTCGGGTGGAAAATCAAGGATCAGACCGATCGCCTCGCGGACAAGATGCGCCGCCCCCGCCTCGGCCATGGCTGCAAATGCCTTTGTCCAGCGCGCCGTCGGCAAGGCGCCGGAGAGCAGAAACGCCCTGATGGCACAGGCAAGGTCTCTCGTCGCAAGGCGGCCGACCGACAGGGTTTCCACTGCGGCTTCCGCCGCGAGCGACGTCACTGACTTGTCTTCCACCGCCATGTAATAGGCCAGCACCCCGGCACCCATGGGACCGATGCCCGGACCCGGGCGGAAGAACGGTTCGAGATAGGCGCGCGTGTGATTATCTGTAAGCTTCTGCCAGACATCCTGGTTGAGAAGCGCCTGCCGGAAGAAGAGGTCGGGCGCGTCTGGCCGGCAGAGCGACGCCCAGGCGATATCGGCAAAGGAACTGCCGCAGTGACGAAGCATGCAAGGCACTATGCGTTCCTTTTTGGAAAGGATCGTTCGCCAGCCACCCCCCTCTCCTTCAACGTCCGGCGTGATCGGTACGGTCACATCGACCCAGAAATACGCCCCGCCTGCGCTTTCCTTGCGCACAACATCCAGCGCCATCTTCGCGGAAACACCGCACTCCGGATAGGATTTCCCGAAGAGCGCGGCAACGCGGCTGTCGTCATGGACCGGCCGTCGCGCGCGCCAGGCCGCTGCCCATAATTCGGGCGTGGGCCCGACCTCCACGTCCTGACCCAAGGCATAGGCAAAGGCGCGTTCAGGCTCTGAATCCAGGGTTAGACCGGCTGGCGCGACAGGCGTTTCTGCACAGAGCCGCATGAGCGCCATGGAAAGGTCTGCTGTCCCGGGCAGGACACCGGCGGCCGCATAACGTTGCAGTCGATCCAGAAGGTCTGCAACTGCAAGAGTTCCGGAACTGTCGCCCGGCAGCGAAAGCAACGGAAGCGAGGCACCGGCCAGAACCCGGTCGAGCATTTCACCGTTCCGGGCAAGATGCAGGGATTGTTGCCGGGTCTCATCGACAAGAGCGTCGGTTTCGCGTCCGTCCTCTTCACCTGCCAAGGAACCAATGGGTTGGCCTTCACACAGCCCGCGCCCGGTCAGCGCGAGCACGGCCCGCACACCAACGCCACCCGGTCTCGCCCAAACCTGTCGGGCGCGTTTCTTCAGCGGCGACAGGAGCGTTTCGTTTTCACGCAATGCGGCGCCGAACCGCGACATGCCGTCGATCGCCCGTTCGACCTCAATCGGATCACGCGGGGTTTCAAGAAGCGACAGATAAAGGGCCAGCGCTTCATCGGCGTTTTCCACGGGTGATATCGCCACCGCCTGCGCTGGCTCGACGGGATCTGTGCGTTCCCGGGCACCTGGTTGAACGGCGCTCCCGGCCATGCCGGCAATCCGGCTGCGAAGAGACGGCGCAACAAGATCGACGTAGTCGGCAAGCAGCACATGCACGTTGCACTCGTCGCGATCGCTGAGTCTTTCGATGACATCAAGCGCAGCTTTCTGAACGCCCGCATCTTCTGAAACAAGCGCCAGCGTGACGGCCTTCGCCGCCTCGGAGCGAATCTTCTTGTCGCGGGCGGCCGCGCGATCAACGAGTTTCAATGCCGCAAGGACCGTCCCCTTGGAACGCGCCTGCAGGGCAGGTTCAAGGCTCGCGAGCAGTCGGGCCGGTTCCAGCGGGTCAGACTTGTCGGTGGCCTGAACGAATTTCAGCGCGAAAGACACCGTGGGCGGAACGGAAGATGACAGAAGGCCGAGATAGCGGCCGGCCCGCGCGGCGATTTCCTCTTTCGTTGGCGCAAGCGCTGCATGGAAACGGGAATACCAGCCGGCCCGATACTGGCCAAAATCCCGCTCAAGGGCATCAAGCGACGCATCGAGAAGCCGCTGACGGTCGAGCTTGCCCGCCTCGGCATAACCGATCAGCCGGTCGGACCAGGTGGGCGTGCCCTGTTTTGCGAACTTGTCGTGATTGGCAAGGCTGAACTCGCCCCCGCCCTCGACTTCGAAAAACCGCCAGACGTCCCTGGACAGCAGGACCTCTTCATCGACGCCCCAGCGTTCGTGCCAGATGCCGTAGTAGCCGAGGATAATGCCGTCGCTCTCCGGTCTGCTTGCAAGTCCGTCCTGCCAGAGCGGGGCGGCGTTGCCGATGGCATGCGGGTTCTGTTCTACAAGATGGTCGACCAGGCCCTGCGCAAATTCCAGCTCCAGAGCCCTGAAAACATCCTGGATGGGAACAGAGGCCGGCATTGGAACGAAGCCAAGCTTCTTCAGTTCCGAAAGCGACGCCGTGGCATAAAGGCCGACAATCACCGCATCGCGGTCGCGCGGTCTTGTGGCTTTGTCGCCACGCGGCTCGAACCCGAAAAGAACATGGTCCGAATAGAGCTTCGCAATCGCCTTTGCATGGGGCCGTCTGTCGGCATGCGGGATCGCGGCGAGGCTTTCGAGCGCAGCCCGCGCTTTCTTCTTCGTGACAATTGAAATCAGTTTTTCTTCG
>JBCDEN010000592.1:0-3185 GCA_039179715.1 Pseudomonadota bacterium | reverse complement strand
GAAATATTCCACCGGTCCGAAGGCCAGCGCCGCTTCGGCAAGCGGCGGTGCCAGCAGCAGGAGTGCCAGCGCACCGACAAGCCCGCCGATCACGGACGAGATGCAGGCGACGGACACGGCCAGATCGCCATCGCCGCGTTTCGCCATCGGATAGCCGTCGAATGTTGTCGCGATCGCCGACGGCGTGCCGGGCGTGTTCAGCAAAATGGCGGCATAGGCACCGCCGTAGATTGCACCGGTATAGATCGCCCCCATCAGGATCAGGGCGCTGTCGGGCGACATCGTGAATGTCAGCGGCACCAGCACGGCCACCGCCATGGTCGCGGTCAAACCCGGGATCGAACCGATGATCGTTCCTGCCGCCACGCCCAACAGGGCAAGCAGCAGGTTCAGCGGCGACAATGCGCCGACAACAAACTCGAACATCAATTCCTCCTGAGAGCGACGGCGGAACGCGTCACGGATGCCGGGACAGAGGCGCTGATCGCGCCTCTGTCCATTATGTCACTCGATGATACCTGCAGAACGCGCCGCGTTCAGATATCCCTCGGCCTTTTCGGAAATGAAGGCGTCCATGTCGGCGCCGTAGCCCACATCCACGAGCGCGAAACCGCCATCGAGCATTTTCTTCTGGAACTCGGCATCGGCGTTGATCGCCTTGATCGCGTCGGAAACCTGCGTCCGCACCTCTTCGGATGCGGAGTTCGGAACCGCGATGCCGCGATAGGCACCGGACACCATGTCAAAGCCGAGCTCGCTGAAAGTCGGCACATCCGGAAACGCCGGATGGCGTTCTTCCATGGCAACGGCCAGCAAACGCACCTTGTCGCCCTGCGCAGCGCCGACCGTTGTGTAGCCCCAGGCCGCCTTTACCTGTTCGCCGAGAAGCGCCGTTACGGACGCTCCGGTTCCCTTGAACGAGACATAGGTGCTCTCGATGTCAGCCATATCGTCAAACTGCACCTGAGCCAGATGGTTTGCTGTGCCTTTGCCCGAGCCGGAGAAGATGACCTGCTTCGGGTTGGCCTTGGCATCGTCGATCAGGTCCTGCAACGTCTGGTAAGGACTGTCAGCCTTCACCACGATGGCATCGGGCGTGTAATGGAACATGTAGACGGCGGCAAGGTCATCCGTCTTGAACCCGACATCGCCCTGTTCCGGTTTGATGATGATATGTGGCAGGTTTATCCCCATGATCACCGAGCCGTCGCCCGCCATGTTGTTGAGCTGGGACCAGCCCACGGCACCGCCGCCGCCCGGCTGGTAGTTCACCACCATCTGTTCACCGAAGAGTTTTTCGAAGAATGGCTGCTGAAAGCGCGCTGTGATGTCGGACTCGCCTCCAGGCCCGAATGGAATGATGTAGTCAACGCTGCCCTTCGGAAAATCTTCCGCAGACGCGGTGCCGGCAAATGCGGCCATTGTCAGTGCCAGTAAGGCGGACTTCAATTTCATGCTTTTCTCCTCCCTGTTGAATTGCATGTATTCTTGACAGTCTGTTTTTGATCTTAGGCATTCCGTACAGCGTTCGTCACGCGTTTTTGCGCAGAAAGTCTTTGAGGCTCAGGTCTCGCCGCCGGTTAAAACCTGAAGGACATTTTCAACGGTGACCTGGCTGACACGCACATTCGCCGGTTGTGTCACACCCGCGATATGAGGCGTCAGAACGAGATTTGGACAGGCATCAAAAACGGCTGCCGCGCTCCTGTCGAGCGGCTCGTTCGCGAACACGTCGAGCGCGGCACCGGCCAGCTTTCCACCCCTGAGCGCAGCAGCAAGCGCGGTCTCATCGACAATCCCGCCCCGCGCCGTGTTGATGAGAAGCGCATCGGATTTCATCTTTGCAAGTGCCTGCGTGCCGATCAGCCCCTTCGTGCTTTGCGTCAGCGGCACATGCAGCGACACGACGTCCGCAATCGCGAGCAATGCATCAAGGTCGCAGAAGCGCACGTTCGACCACGCCGGATCGGCTTCGGGCAGATAGGGATCGAACGCAGCGATCATCATGCCCAGCGCGCCGGCGGCTTGGGCAACGGCCTGGGCAATCGCCCCGAAGCCCACAAGCCCAAGCGTCAATCCCTGGATTTCACCGCCTGTGCCGAGCAAGACGCGCGGCCAGTCACCTGCCAGGACATCTCCGCTGGATGCAAAAACGCCGCGCCGGAGAACCAGCATCGCACCTATGACATACTCCACGACCGACTGCGTGTTGGCTCCGCTCGCAGGCTTGACCTCAACGCCTTTCTGCGCACAGGCGTCAAGATCGATATTCTCCAGACCGACCCCGAGACGGCCGACGACCCGGAGCTTCGGTGCAGCGTCCAGCAGCGCCGGATCAACGCGCGTCCGGTTGCGCACGATGAGCCCGTCCGCATGAGCGACTTCATGGCGCAGGCGTTCGGGATCGTCAACAAGGGTCGGATCGTAGAGCACCTCGATCGTCGGTCCGAATGCTGCAAGCGCCGCCTCGTCCATGAACTCCGAAACAACAACTTTCTTTGTCAACCCCGTCACGCCCGCTATCCTTCGCCTGTTCTCGTGACATATATACTGCCGCAAGCCATCCGGGACCAAGACAGGCTCGGTTTGCACCTGAAGGGAAGCCGAAGGCGAGGAGATTTCAATTGCGTATTGTCGACATCCGCGAAGTGACCAAGCCGATCTCTTCGCCCATTCGCAATGCCTATATCGATTTCACGAAGATGACCGCAAGCCTGGTGGCGGTCGTCACGGATGTGACGCGCAATGGCAGGCGCGTTGTCGGCTACGGCTTCAATTCAAATGGCCGGTATGGCCAGGGCGGCCTCATTCGTGAGCGCTTCCGCGATCGTGTCCTGGAGGCGGATCCCGAAACGCTGATCGATGAGGCCGGCACCAACTTCGATCCGCACGCCATCTGGGAAGCGATGATGCGCAACGAGAAACCGGGCGGACACGGCGAACGCTCCGTCGCCGTCGGGACCATCGACATGGCGGTCTGGGACGCGGTCGCCAAGATCGCGGAAAGGCCCCTGTTTCGCCTGCTTGCCGACCGGAAAGGTGTTGAAGCCAATCCCAGGGTCTTCGTCTACGCTGCCGGCGGCTACTACTATCCCGGCAAGGACGACGCCGCGTTGCGCGCCGAAATGCGAAGCTATGTGGATCGCGGTTACACTGTTGTGAAAATGAAAATCGGCGGCGCTCCG
>JBCDEN010000080.1:0-10113 GCA_039179715.1 Pseudomonadota bacterium | reverse complement strand
GGCCGAAGCTGCTGATCGCCGATGAACCGACCACGGCGCTGGACGTCACCACGCAGGCCCAGATCCTCGAACTCCTGAAACGGCTGGTCGCAGAAGACGGCATGGGTCTGATGCTGATCAGTCATGACCTCGCCGTCGTCGCCGATCTTGCCGATGATCTTGTGATCATGCGGAGCGGCGAGGTTGTTGAGAGCGGGCCGGCGCACGGGCTGTTCCGGAACATGCAGCACCCCTACTCACGTGCCCTGCTGGAGGCATCCGGTCATGTTCCGGAAAGGAGCGGTGCGGCCCAGGAGACGGCGCTGTTGAAGGTGAGCAACGTTGTCCGCCAGTATCAGACCCATACCCACGGCTGGTGGGGCCGGACAACACATGTCCAGGCCGTCGACAATGTCAGTTTCGAGATCCGGAAAGGCGAGAGCGTCGGGCTTGTCGGGGAATCGGGTTGCGGCAAGTCGACCCTGACGCGCGCGATACTCGGTCTTGAGGAAATTCAGAGCGGTGAAATCCTGCTGGATGGAACCCCGGTTGTCAGTCATCACCGGGTCAACCGGGATGTGCGGCGGCGCATGCAGGTTGTCTTTCAGGATCCTTACGGAAGCTTCAATCCGCGCTGGCGCGTCGACCGCCTGATCACGGAACCGTTTCATCTTCTGGACAACCCGCCGCTCGGACCTGAACGGGAAGCGGCGGTTGCCGGTGCGCTGGAAAGCGTCGGACTCGCTGCGGATGACAGCCGCAAATACATCCACGAATTCAGCGGTGGCCAGCGCCAGCGGATCGCGATCGCCCGTGCGCTCATCATCAAGCCGGAGCTGATCATCCTGGATGAAGCGGTCTCCGCGCTCGATGTCTCGGTGCGCGCCCAGGTGCTCGATCTTCTGGCCGGGCTCGCGGATCGTTTCGGCCTGACCTATCTCTTCATCTCGCATGACCTGAGTGTCGTGCGGTCCATTACCGAACGTGTGCTTGTCATGAAATCGGGACAGATCGTCGAGGAAGGCCCGACGGACAGCGTCTTCGACAAGCCGCAGCATGCCTATACCAAACAACTCGTGGCCGCAGCGCCGGTTCTGCCGGCGGATGTCGCCTGAAGGAGAAGCCATGACAGACCAGCCGGATCTTTGGTTCAATCCCTCGCACTGCCTGATAAACGGACGCTGGGTGCCGCCTGCAAGTGGCCAGTCCCTGCCGCTGGAGAACCCGTCGACAGGGGAGAGGATCGGTTCGATTGCAAGGGGCATGGCGGATGACATCGATGCCGCCATCGCCTCCGCGCGGAACGCGTGGCAGGGCGATTGGGGCCGGTCGACGGCGGTTGAACGCGGTCGTGCACTCTTCAGGCTGCGCGAGCTGGTCCTGGAGAACGTTGAGCAGCTTGCGCGCATCGAGGCGATTGATGTCGGCAAACCGCTGAAGCAGGCGCGTGCCGATGCCATCGCCCTTGCCCGTTACCTGGAATTTTACGGCGGGGCAGCCGACAAGCTGCATGGCGAGACGATCCCCTATCTGGACGGCTACACGGTCTACACGTTGCGCGAACCGCACGGGGTTACCGGTCACATCGTGCCGTGGAACTATCCGATGCAGATCATCGGCCGCTCGGTCGGTGCCGCTCTCGCGACCGGCAATGCCTGCGTGCTGAAACCTGCCGAAGACGCCTGCCTGACGGCTCTGGCGTTCGCAGACCTTGCGATCAAGGCGGGGCTGCCGGCCGGGGCCCTGAACGTGGTTCCGGGGCTCGGAGTCGAGGCAGGCGCCGCACTGACGGGCCATCCGGGCGTCCACCACATAAGCTTCACCGGTTCGGTCGCCACCGGCGTTCATGTCCAGACGGCCGCGGCCCGCAATGTGGTTCCGGTGACACTCGAGCTGGGTGGTAAATCGCCGCAGCTGGTCTTCGAGGACGCGGATCTCGACGCCGCCTTGCCGTTTCTGGTCAATGCCGGGATCCATAATGCGGGCCAGACCTGCTCCGCATCGTCCCGTATCCTCGTGCACCGGTCGATCCACGACGAGCTTGTCGGCAAAATGGGCGAAAGATATGCGGCGCTCAGGGTGGGTCCCGCGCTTGCCGATCTCGATGTCGGTCCGCTGATTTCCGGACGCCAGCAGGCCATCGTCTCCAGTTATCTGGACAGGGGTGACGATCTGGAGAAGGCCGCGGAGGCGTCCCTTGAGGGCGCGCCGGAGAGCGGCAATTACGTGCCACCGACGCTGTTTTCCGGGGTACCACCGGCGCATACGCTGGCGCGTGACGAAATTTTCGGACCGGTACAGGTCGTCATTCCGTTTCAGGACGAGGATGAAGCCGTGGCGATTGCCAATGGCACGGATTATGGCCTCGTCGCCAGTATCTGGTCGCGTGACGGTGCCCGGCAAATGCGCCTTGCCCGGAAAATCCGGTCCGGTCAGGTCTTCATCAACAACTACGGCGCGGGCGGGGGCGTTGAACTGCCCTTTGGCGGCATCGGCAAGTCCGGTCATGGGCGCGAAAAGGGATTTGAAGCGCTTTATGGATTCACAACCGTGAAGACCGTCGCGGCCTTTCACGGGTGAGTTGCCTGTCCGGCCAGAAGAAAAAGTCAGGAGACAAGATGAGACTGCAGGGAAAAACCGCCATCGTGACCGGCGGAGCGTCCGGCTTCGGCGCCGGGATTGTTCGCAAGTTCGTGGCCGAGGGTGCGATGGTGCTGATTGCCGATCTCAATCTCGCAGCAGCCGAGGAGATGGCGCTACAGGTTGGCGCTGACGCGGCACATGTGGATGTCGCCTCCAATGACAGTGTCGCGGCACTGGCGGCGCATGCGGCCACCTCTCTCGGATCGGTCGATATTCTCGTCAACAATGCCGGTGTCACGCACCTGCCCATGCCGATGCAGGATGTCAGCGAAGCGGATTTCGACAAGGTGTTTGCGGTCAACTGCAAGTCTGTCTATCTCACCGCATGCCATTTCGTTCCTGCGATGACTGAGGCCGGAAAAGGCGCTATCCTGAATGTGGCAAGCACGGCAGGTCTTAGTCCACGCCCGAAGCTCAACTGGTACAATGCCTCCAAGGGCTGGATGATCACGGCGACCAAGACGATGGCGGTCGAACTGGCCCCGTCGGGCGTGCGTGTGAATGCGATCTGCCCTGTCGCCGGCGAAACGCCTTTGCTGAAAAGTTTCATGGGGGAAGACACGCCTGAGATGCGGGCAAAGTTCCTGTCGACGATACCGATCGGGCGGTTCTCCACGCCGGAGGACATGGGCAACGCCGCCTGTTTCCTGTGCTCCGATGAGGCGGGCATGGTGACAGGCGTTGCCATGGAGGTCGATGGCGGGCGCTGCATCTGACGCCGGGGCTCCTGCCAAAACTCTGATTTGGCGGGTGCTTTGGCAGACCTGGTATTCAGGGCAAACAGATTAGGCCGGACGATCACGTCTTTTTGTCAATTGAGGGTTTGTGGAGAGCGCCGAAATGGTGATGATCCGGCAGCGCCGCCGCCGGGGCGACTTCAGCATTACAGGGATACCGAAACGATGATCAAAATTCATGGCCGCATTTCGTCGGCAAATGTTCAGCCCGTGGTCTGGTGCCTTGAGGAACTGGGCGTTGAGTATGAGCGCCTGGATGTCGGCGGCCCGTTCGGCGGCAACGACACGCCCGAATATCTGGCCATGAACCCGCTCGGACTGGTGCCTGTGATGGAACAGGACGGCGAGGTCCTGTCGGAATCGGTGACAATCCTCCGGTACCTCATGCGCCGGTATGGCGGTCATCCGTCCGATCCGATGGCCGCCGCGCAGATCGAGCGCTGGGCCGACATGTCCCGCCAGCATATCTATACGCCCTTGATCCCGACGCTGTTCTGGCAGCTTATCCGCACACCGGCGACCGAGCGGAACACGGCCGGTGTCACGGGAGCTGTTGCGGCGCTCAAACAGTCGATGAAAGTTTTCCAGGATCTGATCGAAGGACCCTATGTGGGCGGCGACAAGCTCAACCTCGTCGATTACCAGATCGGCAGCCTGCTCTATCGTTACTACGAACTGGATTTCGACAAGGCGGACCTGCCCGGATTGCAGGCCTATTACGACCGTCTGTGCGACCGTCCGGCCTACCGCGAACAGGTCATGGTCGACTTCATGGGCATGAAGGTCCCGGGGGCCTGACCAGGGCATCTCAGTTGAAACAGCAGGCTGTGCAGCGGACCCTGCGCGCGCGTTTGTCACATGCGCGGGTTGCTGCCGCGGAACCGGGTACAGACCGGAAAGGCGACAAACGTGATTGAATTCTACACATGGACGACGCCCAATGGCAGGAAGGTCTCCATTCTCCTGGAAGAACTGGGCGTTGAATATACGGCGCATGCCGTCGATATCGGCAAAGGCGAACAGCACGAGCCTGACTTTCTGAAGATCGCGCCGAACAACCGCATTCCCGCGATTGTCGACACGGAAACCGGCATCACCATGATGGAGACCGGTGCCATCATGATGTATCTTGCAGAAAAACACGGGAAATTCATGCCCGATGGGTCAGCCCGGTGGCAGGCCATCGAATGGCTGATGTGGCAGATGGGCGGACTGGGACCGATGCTGGGTCAGGTCCATCACTTCGTGAAGTACAACAAGGGCAAGTCGGACTACGCCGAGGAACGCTACGCGAGCGAAGGCCAGCGCCTTTACCGGGTGCTCAACACCCAGCTGGAAGGCAACGACTTTATTGCCGGTGACGGCAGGGGCGAATACTCGATCACCGACATGGCCTGCTGGCCCTGGGTGTCACGCTTCGAGTGGCAGGAGATCGACCTTGCCGCCTATCCCAATGTAAAGGACTGGTATCTGAGGATCGCGGAACGGCCGGCCGTCCAGCGGGGCTACCACGTTCCAAAATACGTCAACGACATCCCGATGCCGTAAGCACTACAACGTCGCGCCGGTCCCGATGCCGGGACTGGTGCTTCCTCAAATGTCGAGGCCGGAGGCGCGGGCCAGGCCGGCAAGCTCCTCGACCCGCTCGGCATTGTCGCGGGCAACGCTGCCGTCCCTGTGCCAGAGCGAGTTCTCAAATCCGATCCTGGCCTTGCCGCCAAGTTCCAGTGTGCGCAGCAGGCAGTCGGTTTCTTCCCTGCCGAAGGCGCACAGCATCCAGTCGAAGTCCTGCGTTTCCCTCAGCGCAAGCATCGGTTCGATGAACGGTTCGATGTCTTCCGGTCGGCTTTCCTTGGTGCCGTCATAGGAGCCGAGAACCAGCTGCACCTGATGGGCCCGGCCCGGTATGGTGCCATCTTTGATGAACCCGACCAACCGGCTCATGTCAGTCTCGTCAAAGCAGATATGCTGGATCGCGACGTCGTTGTCGCGGGCCCAGTGATAGAGATTTTTGGCCTCCGCCTCCGATTTCGCATCCGGGACAAGTTCCCGGATCGCCGCTGTCACGGACTTGGGTCTGAGGGACCGGATGAGCGTTCTCTGATCGGCGGCAGTGTACCGGCCGGCAGCTTCGCTCGTCACCTGCACGAACCAGCCGGGGAGTTCATTCTCAAGCCGCGCAACAAGGGTCCTGTACCGCTCGAGATCGAGGCTGTGCGACCCATCGTCGGCCCGGACATGGGCGTGGACGCCGCCCGCTCCGGCCATCGCGCAGGCCCGGCAGGCGTCGACGATTTCTTCAATCGTCACCGGAAGCGCGGGATGGTCGGACTTGCCCCGGCGCGCACCGGTCGGGGCGACGAGAATCTTTGGAAGAGCGGTCATGATCAAATTCGAAAAGGTCTGTGGGTTTGCAGCGTGACCAACCGTCTACCGGGTCGCGCGCTCACCATGTAAGCTGCTTTTGGCGCCATGAGGTCAGTCTGCCCTTGGGCTGCGGCGGATTTGTCAGGCGGGCGGTGCACCGATGGCATCGGGATGCGCCTCCTGAAAGGCTCTCAGGCCCTGCGCCGCATCTGCGGCTTCGCGCGTTCTTGCAAAGCCGGAGACGTCCACGCCCCAGCGATCGGCATTGTAGAGCTGCGGTATCAGGCAACAGTCGGCCATGGTCGGGTGCGCGCCGAAACAGTACGGCCCCTCCGAGGCCTGCAGCAGTACCTCGAAGGCGGCGAGACCCTTTTGAATGAAGTGGCGCATCCATTCCGCCCGGGTGTCGTTGCCGCCGCCGGTCAGGTCCAGAACGTGCTGCGCGACACTGAGATTGCAGACCGGGTGGATCTCCATAGCGATGGCATAGGAGAGCTGGCGCACGCGGAATTGCCCGTCGATATCGCCGGGCAGCAGCGAAGATCCATCGGTGACCGCATGCAGGTATTCGATGATGGCGAGTGACTGGGTCAGAACCTTGCCGTCGATCTCAAGCGTCGGCAAAAGTCCTTGCGGGTTCTGCGCCAGATAGTCGCCGCCCCGGTGATCTCCGGTCAACAGGTTGACCGGCTTCAGCACTGTTGGAATTTCAAGCAGGTTCAGCGCGATGCGAACGCGATAGCTGGCCGATGATCGCCAGTAATCGGATAGAATTGCCGTTCGCGCCATCTTGGACCTCCAGATTATTTATACCGGGTCTTGATAGACCCTCAACCGGAACAAGCGCAATGGCGCATGGTGGAATCGGGTGCGTCGCTGCAGGCGTTGCCAGAAAGTCACCGCGGGTCCTGTGGGTGGTTTCTGTCTCCCGCAGCGGTTCGATCAATTTTCGATCTTGCCGGCGGCAGTGTTCCGGCCGTGACTGAAAGACTGCCACACTCGGCCGGGACAAGGATTGACAAAAAGATAAATATCGAGATATTTCGATTTATGGACATTGAAGATGCGATTGCGGCGCTGAACAATCCGGTCAGGCGCAGGATCCTCGAGTGGCTCAAGGACCGGTCGAATTTTCCGCCAGCACTGCCCGAGCATGCGGATCTGGAAGGTGTGTGCGTGGGCTACATTCAGGAAAAGGCGGGACTGTCGCAGTCGACCGTTTCCAACTACATGGGGCTCTTGAGAAAAGCCGGTTTCGTGACCGCTGAACGGCATGGACAATGGACATTCTACACGCGGAACGAGGCGAATATTCGGGACTTCTTGACGGCTTTTCAGGACGAGCTTTCAAAGCCCTGAACCGGCGAGGACCCCGATTCTGGCGCGCAGGTTTACCAATAAATATCGAAATATTTCGATTTAAGGATAGATATGACCAAGGCAAACGAACACACTGGCTGCGGGATCTGGAGCGTGTTGCGCCTGCCTTGCGGGGTTGAGCTGAAAAACCGCCTGATCAAGGCGTCCATGTCGGATTCGCTCGGTAACGGCCGGGGCAATCCGACGGACCGGCAGGTCCGGCTTTATGAACGCTGGGCGCAAGGCGGAGTTGCCCTGTCGCTGATCGGGGAAGTGCAGACAATCCCGCATTATCCTGAAAAACCGGGCAATCTTGTCCTCGGGTCCTTGAGCGACATGACCGGATTGCGGCTGCTTGCCGAGCGCGGTTCCTCGGATGGGGCGCTCATCTGGCCGCAACTCGGGCACGCGGGTGCCTTGGCGCATGCACCTGTCAGCCATCCGAAGGGGCCATCGCCGCTGGATGTTTCCGGGCTCAGGTGCGAGGGCATGACCCTGGAAGATATTGCAGCCCTGCCAGCGACCTATGCCGAGGCCGCTATCCGTGCCCGCCAGGCCGGCTTTGGCGGGGTTCAGATCCATGCGGGTCACGGCTTCCTGTTCAGCCAGTTCCTGTCGCCGCTTTTCAATCGGCGCACGGATGCCTATGGCGGATCGGTCGCAAACCGGTTCCGCGTGATCGGCGAAGTCATCGACGCGGTTCGTAAGGCGGCCGGACCAGATTTTCCGATTGGCATAAAGATCAATTCGACCGACAAACTGGAGGGTGGCCTCACCGAGGATGAAGCGCTGGACGTGGTGCGCCTGCTGGACACAACAACGGTGGACCTCATTGACGTCAGCGGCGGCACCTATTTTCCGGGCGCTCCCGCAAGCTCCGACGGTGTGTCGGCAACCGGGCCCTACTTCGTGGATTTCTCGCGCCGCGCCAAGTCGGTCACGGATATTCCGGTCATGTTGACGGGCGGCATCAAGACGAGGGCAGGGGCTGTGGCGGTGATTGAAGGCGGGGTTGCCGACGCGGTCGGTCTTGCGCGTTCGATGGTGTTGGAACCGGGACTTGCGAAAGTCTGGCTGAGCGGGACCGGTTCTGACCCAGCCTTTCCCACCTTTGAAGCACCGCCCGCAGGGGCTGTCACGGCCTGGTACACGATGCGCCTGACCGCGCTTGGCGAGGGCACCGAGACTGCTTTCGACATGACTGCCCTGGAGGCATTGAAGGTCTATGAGGCGCGGGATGAAGAGCGCTGCGCGCGGTGGCTGGCGCGGTTCAGCAGCGTTGCCTGATGCCTCAAGAGCTCTAGGGTACGGCCTCATTTATGAGTCCGTACCCTAGCTGCGTCTGTAGATGCTCATGATCGCACCGTTGGAACAGGCGGCCGTTTTCGTGAGCTTCAGGTCTTGCCGTACCGAGCCGGGTTCGAAAAGCCGCTTGCCCGACCCGGCGACAACCGGAAATGTCCAGAGCCGGAACTCGTCAACCAGATCATGGCTGATCAGGAATTGGAGCAGTTGCCAGCTTCCGTGAACCTGAAGAAGCGGACCTTCACTTGATTTCAGCGCCGATATGGCTTTTGCCAGGTCACCTGAAACCGGCTGCGCGTTGGTCCAGGCAAGCGGTTGTTGTGAAGAGGTCACGACATATTTCCTGGCAGCGTTCATCATGCCGCCGACCGGGTTGTCTTCGACATCCGGCCAATGCCCGGCAAAAAGATCAAAGGTCTTCGCGCCGAACAGCATGTCGTACGGCTCGGCCATTGCCTCCGTCTGAACCTGTTCCATGACCCCCTCCCAATAGGGCGCGGCCCAACCTCCGCGATCGAAGCTTCCGCTTCGATCCTCGTCCGGCATGCTGGGAGCCTGCATCACGCCGTCCAGCGTCACGAAGGTCAAAGCGGCGATATCTCTCATGATCGGGCCTCCCGGATAAGAAAGACTTCAAGGATCCTCAGGGTGGCTTCCCAGCCTTGTGCATGGATGGTGCAGGCCCGGTCTGACGGAATGCCCTCGTGCACGACAACAACCTCGGTGCCTTCCTCGGTGTCCAGGAACCTGAAACTTACCGACATGGGTATATTCTCAAGTGGATCGGGGGCTTGCCATTGCCAACTCATGCTGATTTGTCTCGGCGGGTCGATCTCCTGAAAGACACCGGCAACCGACGGCGTCCGGCCATCGGGCATCAGGTAACGCAAGCGAAAGCCTCCACCCTGCGCAAACACGAATTCCAGAGCTTCCACCGTGATCCCCGGGTCGGGTGTGAACCATTGTGTCAGTGTCTCCGCATCGCGGAATGCGCTGAACACACGCGCGCGCGGTGCCTTGATTGTTCTGCGCACGATCAGGGGAACGGGTGCCTCGGTCATGATTGACCGTCCTCCGGATCCAGCGTGCCGACAAACAGATCGAGGCGGCGCAGCGTGCCTTCCCAGAAAGTGCGATGGCTGGCAATCCAGTCTTCGGCCTCTCGCAGCGGCGCGGTTTCCAGATGGAACAGATGCACCCGTCCGGTGATTTCGCGGCGGACAAGACCGGCGGTTTCGAGCACCTTCAGATGCTTGGAGATTGTCGGCTGGGCAACATTGAACGGCGCACGCAATTCATTTGCGGACTGCGCCCCGTTTCTGGCGAGCATGGAAATGATCTGACGACGTGTGCCGTCGCCAAGTGCATGGAAGGCACGGTCCATCGCGTTTTGATAATGTATAGCCATATGGCTATATAAATCGATCCGCCTGTTTCAGTCAAGCATTCGCTCGAGGCTGATGATCAGGCTCCGGTCAAGTGTTCCAGCAACGACGCCTTGGCGCCTGCAATATGGCGGCGTGTCAGGTCGGCCGCCCGGTCCGCGTCTCCCGCACCGCAGGCTTCGATAATCTCGTCATGCTCCCGTCCGGCGCGTTCCATGCCATTCGACATGACCAGCTGGGCACGGATCTGGCGTTCGACCCGGTCGATGGCGTTATGTGCAATTTCCTTGAAAAACGTCAGATCGCTCGCACTGTAGAGGGTTTCATGAAAATCCCGG
>JBCDEN010000334.1:0-5329 GCA_039179715.1 Pseudomonadota bacterium | reverse complement strand
GCGATCTACCGTCAGGCCGTTCAGGACAGCTGGAAAGAGTTCGCGACCACGCCTGAGTCCCAGGAACTGCTGCAGAGCCACCTGGACTTCCTGCGCGATCTCGGCGCAATGCAGTAAGACTGAAAGCCAGTCGGAAACACGTGGCGGCGGAGCACTGCTCTGCCGCCATGCCCTCCCCCGGATGAAACTCGAAAACGGTGTGGACACCAAAGATGCTGGGGTGGTGAGGATTGCCGAAAGCACACGGCAATTCATCTGAATTTTCTGTTTTCCCACCGGCGCACAGCGCTGCGTGAGGAGACAGCTGGGAAGACCTAAGGGGCAGCCAATGCGCGCGGATCTACGCGTTTCCTATCGGGGGAAAAGATGAAAGAGCAAAAGTCCGGCGGATTGCGGGAATGGGTCATTCCAGTCGCATTTGCGGTATGTGCTGGCTGGGTCATCTGGCACGGGCCTGCCTATATTCTCGATTTTTTCCCGCATGCGAATGAAAGCATGACCGCGCAGATTACAGAGCTGCACGAGCGCAAGGACGTCTCCCCCGGCCTGTCCGACCTGTTCGGCGGTATCATGGATATCATCGACTGGGCGGCGCTTCTGCTTCTTCCTATCCTGCTGGTGGTCGGCATGCGCAGTGTCGTTCACGCCCAGATGGAATATCCCGACTACACGAAGTTTGACTATTTCGCGCTGTTCATCGGCCGCGTCGTCATGCTTCTGATCATCATCATGACGCTGGTCATGCTCTACGAGGTGTTCCTGCGATACGTCATTGAAGCCCCGACCTTGTGGGCCAACGAATTGACGCTCTGGATTGCCGGCTTCGTGTTCCTGCTGTCGGGTCTCTACGCGATGCAGCAGCGTTGCCACATCCGCATTTTCATCCTCTATGACATCCTGCCGAGACCCCTGCGGCACGCCTGCGATGTCATTTCGGTCTTCATGATCTGCCTGTTCGCCTTCTTCCTCGTCTATGGAAGCTACAAGCAGGTCTTCGCCATCAAGTTCCACCGCTGGGAAATGTTCGGAACGGCTTTCGATCCGCCGATCCCCGCGACGATCCAGCCGATGATCCTCGTCGTTGCCGTGCTCGTCGCCATCCAAGCCGTCGCCAATCTGATTGCCGATTGGGACAAACAGCCGACCGAAATGGAAGAGCCCGACATCATTGATGAAGAAGAGCTCGAAGCAATCAAGAAAAGCGTGGGTGCAAAGTAATGGACGTCGGCACGATCTCAATAGTCCTGGTATTCGGACTTCTCTTCCTGCTCGGCATCGGCATGCCGCTCGGTTTTGCCTCGGCCATCCTGGCCGCGCTTGTCATGATCATGAAGTTCGAGCCGACACTGCTCACCGACCCGACAAGTTTCGGCACCGGGCTTCTCACCAGCAACCCGGGCACCGGCCCTCTTTATCTGCTGACCCAGAAGATCTTCGACCTGATGACCGAGTACGTTCTGATCTCGGTGCCGTTGTTCATTTTCATGGCGGCCCTGCTCGAACGCTCCGGCATCGCAAAGCAGATGTATGACAGTCTGGATTTCTGGCTGAGCCGGGCCCGCGGCGGCGTTGCCATCGTGACCTCGATCATGGCGGTGCTGATGGCGGCCATGTCGGGCATCATCGGCGGCGAAGTGGTGCTTCTCGGACTGATTGCCCTGCCGCAGATGCTGCGTCTCGGCTACAATCAGAATCTTGCGATCGGCACCATCTGCGCGTCCGGCTCGCTCGGAACCATGATCCCGCCGTCGATCGTTCTCATCATCTACGGCCTCATCACCGAAACATCGATCAAGGCGCTGTTCACCGGAGCCTTCATTCCCGGCTTCATGCTGGCCAGCTTCATCATGATCTACATCGTTGTCCGCACACAGCTGGACCCGTCCCAGGCACCTCTGCCGGAGCCACGCGAGGGCGATCCGGAAGGCGGTGAAAAACTGATCATGTTCGGTGGATTTGTCAGCGTTGTCGTTTCCGGCGTCATGGCAATCCTGATCGCCCGAATTGCTTTCCTTACGGCAATGGGACGCAATGATCCCTCCGTTGAGGCCTTCGAGCCGCCTCCCCTCGGCATGGTTTCCGATCTCCCCTGGCTGATCGGCATCGGTGCGCTGGCGCTTCTGTTCATATTCCTGGTCGCAGGACGACAAAGAACCGCATCGGGCTGGGAGCACGGCAAGGGACTTGTGCCGCCGCTCGCCGTCATCGGCATCGTTCTAGGGTCCATCTATGGCGGCGTCACGGGCATTACCGAGGCTGCCGGCATGGGCGCGGTTGCGGTCTTCTGTATCGCGCTCTTCCGCGGGGAAGCATCCGTTGACCTTCTCTGGGTGTCCATGATGCGGACACTGCGGTCGACGGGCACGATCATTTGGGTGACCATCGGCGCGGCCACGCTTGCAGGTGCCTATACGCTTGCCGGTGGACCGACCTATATCGCCCAGCTCATCATCGGCGCGGAAATGCCGACGATGCTGGTGATCCTGACCATGATGGTGATCCTGTTGTTCATGGGCGCTTTCATGGACTGGGTCGGCATCGTGCTGCTCATCATTCCGGTGTTCCTGCCGATCGTGAAGCGGCTGCCGATCGATGAAATCGGCTTTCTCGGCACGCTGTCGCCGCAGCATGTCGCCATCTGGTTCGGCGTTCTGTTCTGCATGAACATGCAGGTCAGTTTCCTGTCACCACCCTTTGGCCCTGCCGCTTTCTACCTGAAATCGGTCGCACCGCCGCATATCTCGCTGACCGATATTTTCCGGGGCTTTCTCCCCTTTATCGGTGTACAATTGGTGGCGCTCGCCGTGCTGCTGATCTGGCCGACGATTGTCACACTGCTGCTTTGAGGACCTCACATCATGCTTAGTCAAGGCGATGTCGATCTGTTCCGGAAACAGGGTTATCTCGTTGTCGAGGGCCTGTTGGACGAGGATGCCCTGACAAACGTCCGGACCGAATACAGCGGTCTCATGGACGATCTCTACGGCGCTTGGCAAAAGGACGGCAAAGTCCCGCAGCCGCACGAGGGAATGGGCTTCTGGGACAAGCTGGACAGGGCCTACAGGGGCGGGTTCGAGTGGTATCAGCCATTCGATATCAGCCTGCCGCATTCCGGCATTTCGGACGACACACCGATGCATTTCGGACCTGCGGTGTTCGACATGGCGACAAATGCGAACATTCTGGATTGCGTCGAAGCCCTGATAGGTCCGGAGATTTCCTCCAACCCGATCCAGCACGTCCGCATCAAGCCGCCGCAACGCGCCGTGGCAGCCTCCGAAAACCGGGCACACGTGATCGCGACTGACTGGCATCAGGACCGGGGCGTGACCCTGGAAGAAGCCGACGAAACGACATTCGTGACCGTTTGGCTGGCCATCACGGACGCCACAATCGAAAATGGCTGCCTGCAGGTTGCGCCCGGAGCCTACCAGGAAATGCTGCCGCATTGCTCCAGGTCCCAGGTTGGAATTGCGGAGCCGTTTCTTCCCAGGGACGAAGCCACGCCGGTCCCCGTCAAGGCCGGCGGAGCCGTCATCTTCCATCCGTTGACGCCGCACGGGTCGCTCGCCAACAACAGCGATCACTACCGCTGGTCCTTTGATCTGCGCTATCACGTTACAGGTCAGCCGTCGGGCCGCAGTCATTTTCCCGAATTTGTCGCGCGTTCGCGCAGCAATCCGGGTTCCGAGCTCAGGGACTGGCGTCTGTGGAAGAAGATGTGGGAAGACACCCGCCATCATCTCGCGCATGCCGAGCACATTCCCCAGCATCGCTGGGGCAACGATGCCCCCTACTGCGCTTAGAGCATCGGGCGATAAGACGCACGCCACACAAACAGCCGTTCTGGTTGGAGACGGGAATTGAACCGTAACACTCCCATTCGCCTCGCGGTCATCGGGGCCGGCCTTGTCGGTCAAAGGCATGCGCGCCACGCCTTTGAGCATCCCGACATCGATCTGGCCTGGATCGTCGACCCCAATCCGGACCAGCAGGCCCTGGCCAAAGAACTGGGCTGCCGATGGGCACCGGATCTGGAAAGCGTTCCAGCTGCCGACTGTCGCGCCGCCATCATCGCGACCCCCAATTCCGACCATCTGCCGAGCGGACTGTCCTGCCTTGAAAGGAACTGGGCCACGCTGGTGGAAAAGCCCGTGGCGGATACGGTGGAAAATGGCGAGAAGCTGGTAAGCGCGTTCGAAGTACGCGGCCTGCCGTTGCTGGTCGGCCATCACCGCCGCTATCATCCGTCCGTTGAAAAGGCGAAGGAGTTGATCGGAACGACGGCTCTGGGAACGCCTGTATCCGCCTCCCTCATCTGGGCCGTGCGCAAGCCGGACAGTTATTTCCGGGCAGGATTGTGGCGCCGCAAGAGCGATGGCGGCCCGCTGCTCATCAATTTCATCCACGAGGCCGACCTGCTGGTCGGCCTGTTCGGTCCCGTGCAGGAAGTGCAGGCCATGGTGTCCCACCATGCGCGCGGCAGCGCCGTCGAGGACAGCGCCGCGATCAACATCCGTTTCGCAAGCGGCGTGATTGCGACAGCCGTTCTGACCGATGCCGCCCTCA
This sequence comes from Pseudomonadota bacterium, assembly GCA_039179715.1. Lineage (GTDB taxonomy): Bacteria > Pseudomonadota > Alphaproteobacteria > Rhizobiales > Stappiaceae > Roseibium. The sequence continues at coordinate 760 of JBCDEN010000334.1, read as the reverse complement.
CCCCCTGGAGTTTCGAGGGCGCGAGCGGCGAGAACCCGAATATCGCGGAGACCGGCATCTCTTCCTGGCGCATCGGTTGCACGGCGGGCAGTTTCGAGTTTCCGGCGCTGCGCGTGTGGACCGATGCTCAGGGAGAAGAAGGCGACTGGTCGCGTCCGCTCAAACACGAGATCATCGAAACCGAAAAGGTCAATCCGCTTCACGAGCAATTGACGCATTTCGCGAGCCTGATCCGGCAGGAAGGCACTATACCGAAGGTCTCCGGCCGCGACGGGCTTGAAGCGCTGCGCCTCGTCGAGGCCGTCCGCACGGCAGCGCGCACCGGCCGTCCAGTCGTGGCGGGCGCTCCGGCGCAAACCGCAAGCATTGTCTGACAAGTGTATGAATTGAGGAATGATCATGAGCAAACCCAAGATTGGCTTTATCGGCATTGGCTTGATGGGCGCGGCTATGTGCAACCGCCTTCTCGACCAGGGCTATGAACTGACAATTGTCGCCAACCGGTCACGCGAGCGCGTTGAGGCGCTTGTTGCCCGTGGCGCAAGCGAAGTGACATCGGCGCGCGAGGTGGCGGAGGCGAGCGATGTGGTGATGCTGTGCGTCGATACCTCCGTTTCCGTGGAGAGCCGGATGTATGGTCCCGAGGGCGTGATTGCGGGGCTCGCTCCGGGCAAGATCGTGATCGACTTCGGAACATCCCTGCCCGCATCCACGAAAAAGATCGGCGCAGCGGTTGCCGAAGCCGGCGCTACTTATCTCG
>JBCDEN010000734.1:0-2335 GCA_039179715.1 Pseudomonadota bacterium | reverse complement strand
GGAGTACTGGTTCCCGGTCTTGCCGCTGTCGCGGCAAAACCGGACGACAAAAAGGGGAAACCGGTTTGTATCCCGAATTGGCACCGCAAGGAATTTTTGCGCTTTAGCAAGCGCATAAGTTCGACAGAACTTTCTAAACCGGACAGCAGTGGATCACGTCCTGCAATGACCTGTGGATGGAGAGACGGCTGGAAAGAACAAATTGGCGCCAACCCCTCGACGGTCAGACAGGCAAGACCGTGACGACCTGGAAGGTGTGCATGTCGCCGTCTTCGTCCTTGATGGAGACATATTCGCCCGGGTTGAAGGCGTGCGCGCCGAAGCGGTAGCCGGCTTCGTCGTCATCGTCGCCGTCGATGTCATAGTGAAACGCCCAGGACCCGCCGGGGCGATGGATCAGATGACCGATCTCCTCTTCCTCGGCGCCCCAGAAACGGCGCACCCGGCAGTGATCGCGTTCTTTTTTCCAAAGCGCCGCATCGATATGGCCCGTCTCGTCAAGCGGCGCCGTGAACTCGTATCCGTGTCTTGCCGATCCTTGAGGAAAGTCCCGGGTTCTTGCGAGATTCAGCCTGATCCTTCTCAGCGCCGGATAGTCAGTCATCGATTCCTCCTGTAAAGAACTTGCGACCCATTCTTGCCAATTCCCCTTTGTGCACATTGAGAAGGATCAAACCGGAAGGCGATCGCATGGTGCACAGTCGGCGCGCGCCTTCACAGGATCGACCATGGATCAATCGCAAGACAGTGTGTTCCAGTTTTTCGAGGATATGGGGTTCGGCAACGTGCACCGGCCCGGCTTCGAGCGCATCGATACGCATGCCAACGTGATCTTTCTGATCGGCGACACGGCCTACAAGATGAAGCGCTCGGTCAGATACCCCTTCCTCGACTACTCGACGCTGGAGCTGCGGGAAGAAGCCTGCAAGGCGGAAATCACCTTCAACCGCCCGAACGCACCCCGGATTTACCGGGAAGCTGTTCCCGTCACCCGGGAGGAGGATGGCCGTTTTGCCCTTGGCGGCACCGGTGAAACGGTGGAGTGGGTCGTGGTGATGAACCGCTTCGAGCGCCAGGGTGAACTGGACATTCTTGCCGGCCAAACACGGTTTTCAGATACACTTTCCGACCAACTGGCCAGAATGATGGTTGCTGCACACGAGGTTGCACCCGAGCGATCGGGGACCGGGTTCTTCGAAGAACTGATGCGTTATGTCGACCAGAACGACGCGGCTTTTCGCGAACATCCCGATCTCTTCCCTGACGAGGAGGTACGCCACCTCACCGAACAATCGAAGCACCTGCTTGCCTCGCTCAGCGAGCTTATCCTGCACCGCGGAGAAAAGGGCCTTGTCCGCCGCTGCCACGGCGATGCGCATTTGCGCAATATCGTCCTGATCGGCAACGAACCGGTGCTTTTCGACGCTGTCGAGTTTTCAGATGCGATTGCAACAGGCGACGTGCTCTACGATCTCGCCTTCCTGCTGATGGATCTTTGGGAACGCGGGCAGTCCAGATCGGCGAACCGAGTCTTCAACCGCTACCTGGACCTGAGCCGGCTCGACACCCACGCCGAAGGCCTGGCCGCCCTGCCGTTCTACCTGATGATGCGGGCCGCGATCCGCTCGAAAATCGCGGCCAGCGCAGCGCTGGCCCAGAGCGATCCGGTGCAGCGGGACCTGCAAGAGACCTTCGCCCGAACCTATTTTGGTCTTGCCCAGTCGTTTCTGGAACCGTCGCGGCCGGACCTCGTCGCCATCGGCGGCCTTTCGGGAACCGGCAAGACCACCCTTGCCTACGAACTGGCGCCCGACATCGGGCGGGCTCCCGGTGCCCGTGTTCTCAGGACGGACGTGATGCGCAAGCGGTTGCTCAACATTCCAGAGCACGAGCCGGCACCCCAGGATGCCTACACGAAGGAAGCGTCAAACCGCGTCTATGCTGCAATCGACCACGCCATTCAGGCTGTTCTGGCTGCAGGCCATTCCGCGATCTTCGACGCGGTTTTCGCTGCCGAAAACGAGCGCGACAAGATCCGGAGGATCGCCGGCAGCGTTGAGGCAGGCTTCACCGGGCTTTGGCTGAGCGCGCCGGGCGAAACGCTCAAGGGCCGTGTTTCGCAGCGCTCGGGCGATGCATCCGACGCGACCCCTGCGGTGGTCGATACCCAACTGGGTTACGACATCGGCACGATGACCTGGGCGGAGATCGACGCCTCGCAAAGCCCCGAGCAGACCGCCGAATTTGCCCGTGAGGAGCTGCCTTAGTTTTTGCAGGCTCACAGGCCGCCCGCACGCAGCGCGGCAGCGGCGGCTGCCGCGCAGAAGACGGCGAT
>JBCDEN010000162.1:0-7539 GCA_039179715.1 Pseudomonadota bacterium | reverse complement strand
GGGCCGGGGCGGCGCTCAGGGTCACCTCGTTCTTCCAGAGCGTTAAGGAATTTGCTTTACCCACACAATCAGTTGCCAGCCAGTCACCTCTCCCCATGGGAGAGGTCGGCGCGAATGCGCCGGGTGAGGGATCAGACCTGTGTGTACTCTTCAGACGTTTTCCCCCTCACCCTGACTCTCTCCCACCGGGAGAGGGGAACCGGGGAAACGCGGAACCCGTCTCCCTGCTTGGCCTGGTCCACAGGTTGAGAGTGAGAAACCTCAGCCGTCCCGGACCTGATCCGGGACCTGATCAGCGCCCAGACCACTGCCTGCTGATCAGACGGTTTTTCTGCCGTAGAGCAGCCATTCGGCATTGCCGTCGCCGCCCTTGACCGGAGAGGGGATCAGGTCGCCCGCCTGCCACCCGGGCACGGTCGAAAGCCACGCCTGCAGCGTATGCGCCGTCCTTTCGGCGACGCCCGGATCAACGAGACCGCCTTTTCCGATCCTGTCCTTGCCCGCCTCGAATTGCGGTTTGACCAGAAAGATGCCGTCCGCACCCTCGTCAGCCAGTGCAAGCGCCGCAGGCAGAGCGAGTTTCAGGGAAATGAAGCTGACGTCGGACACAATCAGGTCCGGTGTGTCGCCGTCCAGGTGCGTGCTGGTCAGATCGCGCGCATTGAGACCTTCGCGCGCAACGACCCTTTCATCGGATTTGAGGCTGTCATGCAACTGCCCATGGCCGACATCGATCGCATGAACTTTTGCAGCCCCTTTCTGCAGCAACACCTGGGTGAAGCCGCCGGTCGAAGCGCCGATGTCAAGACAGATCCGATGCTGCGGATCGACACCGAACCGTTCGAGCGCCTCGATGAGCTTGAGCGCGGCGCGGGATACGTAGCCCGACGCCGGATCGTTGACATGGATGGACACAGCCGAGATTACTTTCTGCGCCGGTTTCTTGCAGACGGAGCCTTCAAGAAGCACCGTGCCACGCAATATGGCATCGCGTGCACGCGCCCTGCTTGCAAACACGCCCGTGTCGACAAGATGCTGGTCAAGGCGTTTGGATGACATGGTGTCCCTGGCGAAACGGTCGAAAAGAATGCTAGCCGAAACAGCTCGCAATCGCGGAAAGCAACCGGTCCGCATAGACCCGTTCTCCTGCGTAGAGCCAAAGGATCGCCGACAGTGCGACAAGTCCTGTCGCACCGGCGGTCAATCCAATGAAAAGCGGCATACGCATTAAAAGACGTCCATGTCCTTCGAGTCCCGGCGCTAGGCCGGCGCGTTCGCAATCAGCCTGCGCAGCTTCTGCAGGGCCGTTTCTTCAGGCTCGGCATAGGCAATCGTTCCGACAAACTTGTTGTCCGAGTTCATCAGATAAACAGCTGCCGAATGGTCCATCGTATAGTCGCCGTCGTCAAGCGGAACCTTCTTGGCATAAACGCGATAGGCCTTGATGACTGCATCGATCTGTTCGCGCGAACCGGTCAGCGCAGAAATACGCTCGTCGAACGCCCAGACGTAATCCCGCATGACATCGGGTGTGTCGCGTTCAGGGTCGACTGTCACAAACGCGTAGTTCAGCTTGTCGGCATCAGGCCCGAGCGCCTCGATCCAGCCTTGCAGTTCAGACAGCGTCGTCGGGCAGACGTCCGGGCAATAGGTGAAGCCGAAAAACAGAACCAGCGGCTTGCCGGCAAAGGTCGCGTCGGTAACCGTTTCGCCATTGCCGTCGACAAGTTCGAACGGACCGCCGATCGCGGCCAGCGGTTCGATCAGGGACCCGGAATTCTCGCTGCCTGCGGTCTGCTGATAAACGAGAAAACCGGACGCAGCGGCAAGAACGGCAACTGCCGCCCAGGCCACGTATCGGAAGACTTTCAATCCGGACATGATGTGTCCTCTTCTGGCAAAATCAGTTTTTGCTGTGGTTCTTGTGGTCGTGGCTGCCGTGATCGTGATCACCGTGGCCATGCTCCATCGATTTCGCACCCATCTTGGCGACATCAAGCTCGATTTCGACGTCCCCGGCCTTTTCGAAGGTGAGGACGACGGGAACGGTCGTTCCTTCCTCAAAGGACTGGTTCAGTCCCATGAACATGATGTGCAGGCCGCCCGGCTTCAAGGTAACGGTTTCACCTGCGGGTATGTCGATGCCGCCTTCCATTTCGCGCATTTTCATCACGCCGTCGGTCACCGACATTTCATGCAGTTCGACCTTGTTGGCGACATCGGACGTGGCCGAGATCAGGCGGTCGTCCTGCGAGCCGGAATTGACGATCTCCACGAAACCGCCGCCCGCCTTGGCTTTCGGCGGTGTTGCACGCGTCCACGTTTTGGACAGCGACAGGTCGCCCGCGGTGTAGTCCGCGGCAGTGGCTGAAAGAGATGCGAGTGTAAGCGCCGTCGCTGCGGCGATCGAAGTCCAGAGTTTCATGACATTTCCTTGGGTCTGAAGTTTTTGAGCGAAGTCAGATCAAGGAAGAAGGCGGAGCTCTTATTGCGGTGATGCGGCCCGAATGTGCATCTCGGCTCCCGCCGGCTGCCTCGCGCAAGGCACCGTTCGCGGCAAGGCCGATCTCGGTCATCGCGAAGGTTCCGCCCTGTGCACCGGGCGCAAGCGAACATCCGTGCACGCAAGCCGGACCACATTGGCAAACGGCTGGATCATGGAACACAAGTGCGTGTTGCTGGTCCGAGGTTTGACAGAGCTTGGTCAGCCCGGTCGCGGCGGCGAACTCCGGAGCGAGGGCGCTTGCCAGGACAACGAGGCACAGGCGCAGCGTGAAAGCGAGCGTTGCCAGCGCCACCAGAGGGTGACGTTCACGCCGCAGCACGTTCAGATGTTCACCACGCAAGGCCATGATAGGGCTATAGGGCTGTTCCGCGTGTCTGTCGAGGGGCGAAAACGCGCAGGTGAACCCGTGTCCTTGTCACCTGAATCTGAAGTTCGACTCATTTATGGGTCCATCACCTCGGGTCTGCGCTTTGTTTCGGATGTTTCGGGCGCTGCAGCGGTTTCGGCTTTTGCGCTGTCCGGAGCGCCAGCCGATATTCCGCCTTGGTCTGCATCGGCAGCCTGGTCCGGTTCCGCCTCTCCATCTGCGCCGTCTTTTGTCTCGTGGCTCTCGTCGGTCTCGTCCGAGCCGGTGTCGAAATTGTAGATGTCGTCCTCGTAGGCGGGAAATTCTTCCGGCGGGATGACATATTCCTCGGCATCGGCGTCGAGAGGCTCGGGAGAAATGACCGAACCGACCTGGGCCGTCGCTGCGTATTCGAAGTCCGTCTTTTCGTCGTCGGTGAGCGCCTGGCGCGTGAACACGCGGGTGAGGACGAAGGCCGCCATGGCCAGGCTGACGACGGCAATCACCAGGTAAAGGCCGGAAGGGCCGATCCGTCCCATGACCAGCGAGGCCGCCAGAGGTCCGATGATCGATCCGATGCCGAAGGAGAGCAGCATGCCTGAAGACGTTTCGACAAAGTCCTCCGGTGCTGCGTGGTCGAACGCGTGGGCCACTGCAATCGCGTATAGCGGTTGCGTGAACATGCCCACCAGCACCGCAGTCATGATCGCAATCAGAAATTCCGTTGGCGAAAAGAAGTAGATGGAGAGCGACGCGGCCGCCGTGGCAACGCCAAGGCCGACAAGCACGAGACGCCGGTCCATGCGGTCCGAAAGCCGTCCGACCGGCCATTGCGCGATCATGCCGCCGCCGATAATGGCCGCGGCATAGTAGGCGGACTGGTTGGTCGAAAGCCCGATCTGGGATCCGTAAAGCGGCGACAGTGTGAATACGGCGCCCTGGCAAACACCGATCAGGAGAATTCCGACAAATGCAGCCGGCGATGTCCGATAGAGCCGTATCGGTCTGAACCGCACCAGCGTGATCGGTGCCGGTTGCGTTGCTGTTGTCAGGGAAATCGGCATCACGGCGAGGCTCAGCGCAACGGAGGCAACCGCGAAGGGAACGAAGGACGCAATGCTCATGCTCGCGATCGAGACCTGTCCCAGGATGAGCGACCCGAACACGATCACGATGTAGATGGACATGATCGTTCCGCGATTCTCGTTGGTCGCGCTCTCGTTCAGCCAGCTTTCAACGATCATGTAGAAGCCGGCAAGGCTGAAACCCGAAACGACGCGAATGATGAACCACGCATAGGGGTCGATGATAACCGGGTGCAGGATGGCAGCCCCTGACATCAGCGACACGAGCGCTGCGAAGGCGCGGATATGACCGGCGCGCATGATCAGAAGCGGCGCGGCAAGGCAGCCGAGCACCAGACCCACGAAATAGGCAGAAGAGATCGCTCCGATTTCAAAGTCGGTGAAATAGTAGCGGTCGGCGGCGAGCGGCAGCAGGGTCGTCTGGAGACCGTGCCCAAATATGAGCAGCGCAACCGACAGCAAGAGTGCGGACACGGAAAGGAGCGTCTGAGCCATGGTCGACCCCTGGAGATGATGAAAAACAAACGCGCCGGTCGGTCCGGCGCGATTGGTCCTGATCATCAGCCTTTTCAGTAATGAAGGCGCGTGTCAATCACGATTTGAGGCGTGCCGCAATTGCGGTCTGATGCGTCGATTTTGTCGGATCCGGACGCCCGTCAGGCACGTTGGGGAGCGCTCACGGTTTCCGTGCCGAGAGCGGCGAAAACCGCCTTCATGATACCCTCGCGATTGAGGCCGGCCCTGGCATACATGGCGTCGGGTTTGTCCTGGTCGATGAAAACATCGGGAAGCGCGAGCGTGCGGACCTTGAGCCCGTTGTCCATGAGACCTTCTTCTGCAAGCCGGCTCAGAACGTGGCTGCCGAAGCCGCCCGCGGACCCCTCCTCGATCATGACCAGGACCTCGTGCTCACGCGCGAGGCGCCGGATCAGATCCATGTCCAGCGGTTTTGCGAATCGGGCATCGGCGACGGTTGTTGACAGGCCGGCGGCATCGAGTTCGTCCGCGGCCTTCAGGCACTCGTTCATCCGTCCGCCAAAGCTCAGCAACGCAACCTTTGTGCCCTCGCGCCGGATGACGCCCTTGCCGATTTCAAGAATGCTGCCGCGCTCCGGCATCTCCAGACCGACACCTTCGCCGCGCGGATAGCGGAAGGAAATAGGGCCTTCGTCATATGCTGCGGCGGTTGCCACCATGTGCCGCAACTCCACTTCGTCGGCGGCCGCCATCACGACGAAGCCCGGCAGGCAGGACAGGAACGCGGTGTCAAAGGCACCTGCATGCGTTGGCCCGTCAGCGCCGACAAGACCGGCCCGGTCAATCGGAAAGCGTACCGGCAAACCCTGGATGGCCACATCATGAACGACCTGATCATACGCCCTTTGCAGGAAGGTCGAGTAGATCGCGGCAAAGGGCTTGTAGCCTTCGGTCGCAAGTCCGGCTGCGAAGGTGACCGCGTGCTGTTCCGCAATGCCGACGTCAAACGTGCGTTTCGGAAACGCTTCGCCGAAAAGGTTCAGCCCTGTGCCGTCGGGCATCGCCGCCGTGATCGCGACGACCTTTTCGTCGTGCTCGGCTTCCTTGATCAGGGACGTGGCGAACACATTGGTGTAGCTCGGCGCATTCGCCTTCGGCTTGGACTGTTTGCCTGTGATGACATCGAATTTGCCGACGCCATGATACTTGTCCCTGGCGCCTTCCGCAGGCCCGTAACCCTTGCCCTTCTGGGTCACCGCATGGATGAGCACCGGTCCGTGATGCGTGTCGCGGACGTTTTTCAGAACCGGCAGCAGGTGCTCGAGATTGTGACCGTCGACCGGGCCGACATAATAGAAGCCCAGCTCCTCGAACATGGTTCCCCCGGTCCAGAAACCGCGCGCATATTCTTCAGCGCGCGCGGCCTTTTCGAAAACCGGCTTGGGCAGGTTCTTGGCAATGTTCTTGGCCGCATCGCGCAGCGTCTGATAGGTTGGGCCGGAAACAAGCCTTGCAAGATAGGCGGACATGGCTCCCACAGGAGGGGCGATGGACATGTCGTTGTCATTGAGGATGACGATGAGACGGGAGCCCAGGTGTCCGGCATTGTTCATGGCCTCGTAGGCCATGCCCGCCGACATCGCGCCATCGCCGATCACGGCAATGACATTGTTGTCGCCGCCATCAAGATCCCTGGCTGCCGCCATGCCGAGCCCTGCGGAAATGGAAGTCGATGAATGCGCCGCGCCGAACGGGTCGAATTGGCTTTCGGCGCGTTTGGTGAAGCCGGACAGGCCGTTTCCCTGTCTTAGCGTGCGGATCCGCTCGCGCCGCTCGGTCAGGATCTTGTGTGGATAGCACTGATGTCCGACGTCCCAGATGATCTTGTCATCCGGCGTGTTGAACACGTAGTGCAGGGCAACCGTCAACTCCACGACACCGAGTCCGGCACCAAGGTGTCCTCCGGTGATCGACACGGCATCGATTGTCTCCGATCTCAATTCGTCAGCAAGCTGCTTCAGATCGGTTTCATCGAGCGCACGCAATTCCCCCGGGGAATTGACCTTGTCGAGAAGCGGGGTTTCGGGTTTTGAAGACACTCTGCTGAAGGCTCCACGTGTTTAATTCTGGCGCGCAGGCATACACCAACGGACTATAGGGCGCAAATGCAGCGGCAGGTATGCGCCATATTGTTACGCCATCTCATCACGAGATGTGCCGGGGATCATGTCACATGCATTTTCAGTTTGCGTGCAGATCACGTGTAATTTTTGCGATGGTGATGGTTTTTGAATTTCAGTCACCCTTTTGGGTGATGCATCTGCTTTGGATCTGGCCTAATGAATTAGCGTGGTCGATGGGGCCACGTGCACAGTGATCAACTTGGGGTCGCATCTCGCGGCCCCTTTTTGTGTTCGCCGTGCACCCGGCGTTCCGCGGCGGGCTGCCTCATGTTTCCAGTTGGAAAAACATCAAAACAATTTCGATTTTCAGAACAGACTCGAGATGCCGTGAACCAGCTTTGCGAGCTGTAGTTGCGTGTTGACGCCGGTCTTGTCAAAGATGCGCCGCAGATGGGTCTTTGCCGTGTTTCTTGTTATGCCGAGCTCCTGAACAGTGTCGTTCATGGATCCGCTCATTGTCAGGTGGCGCGCCAGATGAGCCTCCGAATGCGAAAGCTCAAATCGGTCCTGCAGCACGCTCTCCACCGCTTCCGGCAGTTCCGATGTTTCGAAAATCTTCAGAACAATCCAGGGCGCGCCACCGCCGCCATTGCTTGCATCGAAGGAAGGGACCGCCGTGATGGTGATGCGCTTGAGCCGGCCCTTCAGGTCCTCAAACCAGACTGACGGATCACGATCCTGGTGGGCTACGCTGTCTCTTGTGTGTCCGTGCGCGGCAGCCGGTGTTTCGGTTCCGGCAAATGAATCGAGCACATGCTGAAGCCCGGCCTCCAGCTGCTTGTTCTTGAATTCGAACCGTGGTGTGTTGAACCTGACGCTGCCGGTCGCCAGAAGTTTCTCAAGCCCGGAGGCTGCGTGCCCGAGCAAAACCTTGTCTTTGGTCATCAAGACCGACGGACACGCAATGCTCATGAGGAGCGCGTCCTGAATCCGGTTCTGCGT
>JBCDEN010000668.1:0-2735 GCA_039179715.1 Pseudomonadota bacterium | reverse complement strand
GTTTTAAGATGATTTGCCCCGGACCCAATGGAGCGCCTCACTGGTGTACCAGTACTGGGTTCTGATGTCCAGGCACCCACTAACCCTCCTGCGGCCGGCGGTGGCGGCGGCGGCGGCCGTGGCGGTTACGGCGGACGTGACGGCGGCGACGGTGACGGGTTCCGTCAGGGACGCCCACCCCGGCGAGACGGACCACCCGTGGAACGCGGCCCGCGTCAGAGCGGCACCGTGAAATTCTTCAAGACGGACAAGGGGTTTGGCTTCATCACACCGGATGAAGGCGAAGCGGACGTATTCGTGCATATTTCCGCGGTGGAACGCTCCGGCCTTGCAACGCTGGACAGCGGTCAGCGGATCTCGTTCGAAACCGAACCGGATCGCCGTGGCAAGGGTCCGAAGGCGGTCAACCTGCAGGTCATCGAGGAAGGTGCAGAGGCTGGCGAAGCCGATGAGCCCGCACCCGAGACAGGAACGCCCGAAGACGAATAGAACCGTATCGACGGTTTGACCGGTATGACCGAGCGCAGCTTGCCTGCGCTCGTTCCTTTTTCAGCACATTCCCTCCCAAGATGAGCATCGATCCGAACCTGCCGCGGATCCCTGCCCGTTCAGGTGCGCTTGCAATGACACACTCCCTCTCACCGGCAAAGATCCGTCCCTTTGAACCCGGTGATCTCGACACGCTGCTGTGTCTCAACAACGCGGCGGTTCCGGCAGTCAACGAGCTTGGCGCCGAGGAAATGCTCGATCTCGTCAACCGGTCCCTGCTGTGTCTTGTCGCACACGTTGAGGATACGCCCGTCGGCATGCTCCTCTGCTTCGGTGAAGGTGCCGGTTACGCCAGCCCGAACTACCGCTGGCTCAGTGACAGGTTTGACCTGTTTGCCTATACCGATCGCGTCTTTGTTGACAGCGCCCGGCGCGGCACAAATATCGGAGACGCGCTTTACGCGGCCCTGTTCGAGCGCATGGCCGGAACGGGCCGCTGTTTCACCTGCGAGGTCAACGAACGTCCACCGAACCCGGGCTCGCTGCGATTTCATTCCCGGCTGGGGTTTGAGGAAATCGGACGGGCGGACAACGGCGCAACGTCCGTCATCTACATGCGGCGCGATCCGGAACCCGCGCGATGATCCGTATCAGCACCGGCAGACCGTTATGAACTACAGACACGCCTATCATGCAGGCAATATTGGCGACGTGCTCAAGCACGCGGTGCTTGCCCGCCTGATCGTCTATTTCCAGCGCAAGGAAAAGCCGTTTCGGATACTGGACACGCATGCGGGTATCGGCCAGTACGACCTGACGTCCCAGGAGACCCGGAAAACTGGCGAATGGCAGCAGGGCATCGCGAGGGTCCTGGACGCGCAGATGCCGGACACGGTCGAGGTGCTGCTTCATCCATGGCTGGACGCCGTTCGGGAGATGAACCCCGGTAATGCGCTCCAGACATACCCGGGATCGCCTGTGCTGGCTCGCCGGCTGATGCGCAAGTCCGACCGGCTGACGCTGACCGAACTTCACCCGGATGACTTCAGAACCCTGTCGGAACGCTTCGCCGGCGATTTCCAGGTCAAGGCCATTCATCTGGACGGATGGCTGGCTATGGGCAGTTTCCTGCCGCCGAAGGAAAAGAGAGGCTTTGTGCTGGTCGACCCGGCTTTCGAAGTCACTGACGAATTTGAACGCATGACGGGTTCCGTAATCAAGGCCTGGAAGAAGTGGGCCGGCGGAACCTACGTGCTCTGGTATCCCCTGAAAGACACGCGTGCGATCAGATCCATGCATGACGCATTCGCCTCCGCGGGTATCCGGGATCTGCTGTCGCTTGAACTGAAGGCAGGCAAGAGCGGCCCCGACACCAGAATGCTCGGGTCCGGCATGACGCTGATCAATCCTCCTTTCACACTCGCCGACGAGATGCGAACGCTTCTGCCCTGGTTTTGCAACGTTTTGCATCAGGGACCCGGTTCAGGGTGGGATGTTACCCAACTGATTGGCGAATAACTGCATATTCTGGCCCTTTTGATGCAGCAAGTCCTTGACCTTGCGGCTTCCCTCCCCCATCGTCTGTCACACTTGTTTGCCTCTCGGAGACCATGCCGTGCACATCGCCCGTTTCGCCCGATTGATCCTCTCCACTCTCGCTGTCTGCGCCTTTCTCGCCTCTCCGTCCGTCGCTGAGGAAAATCGCGCTTATCTGTCCTTGAGCGGCAAAAACCGTTTGCCGGAATGCACCGCCAATTCGGTGCAGAGAGCGGTTCGCAGATCTGTCGCCCGCGCCTACGCCGATTATTACGAAGGCAGAAAGATCGTTGGCATCCAGGAGATCACCGAGATCGCCTTCAAGGTGAACGAAGTCAGTCCGCTCGCCCGCCGTCACTGCACCGGCACTGCCAGCATGTCCGACGGCTCCAATCAGCACCTGCACTATCTGATCGAAGAACACGCCGGTTTCGTCGGCGTAAGCTGGAACGTTGAAACCTGTCTGTCGGAACTCGACAAGTGGCGCGTCTACGGATCTCATTGCAGAACCACCAAACCTCAGTAAGTCAGATCTGGTCATGGCCCTTTTGAGCCGTGCCTGCAGCCTGACGGCTCTTCTGGTTTTGGTTTTCGTTTCAACGGCAATTCTCGCCGATGAGCCCGGCGAATTCGATTTTTATGTGCTGTCGCTCTCCTGGTAGCCGACCTATTGCAAACAGGAAGGCGCGGACGCCAACCCCCATAAATGC
>JBCDEN010000657.1:0-2799 GCA_039179715.1 Pseudomonadota bacterium | reverse complement strand
CTTGCCGCAACGCGTGAGCGTCTTCTTGAAGCCAAGCGTCTGGCGACCATGGCACGCAGCTTCGATCTTGAAATGCAGATCATCTCGCCGGAGGAGGCAAAGGATCTCTTTCCCTTGATCGAGGCGCGCGGTCTGGAAGGCGCGGCCTTCATCCCGACGGATGGCTATGTCGATCCGGCCTCGCTCTGCCAGGCGGTGGCAAGTGCGGCCCGCCGCCAGGGAGCTGACATCCGGCAAGGGGTCGAGGTGCGCGACTTTGCCGTCTCGAACGGCCGGATCACAGCTGTCGAAACCACTGAGGGTGCCTTCGAAGCGGAAACGGTGATCCTTGCGGCCGGCATGTGGAGCCGGGAGCTGGGTGCGAGACTCGGCATCCGGGTTCCGGCCTGCGCGGTCGAGCACCAGTACATCGTGACCGAACCGACCGGAACCGAAGTCGGACACTTTCCGACGCTGCGCGATCCGGAGCGCCTGGTCTATTACAAGCCGGATGTGGCCGGACGCCTGGTCATTGGCGGCTATGAGGAAGATACGCTTCCATTTGGAAACACCGGTATTCCGGGTGCTTTCGTGCGCCAGCTTCTGCCGGAAAACCTCGACCGGTTCCTGCCCCTGGCGGATCTTGCCAGCCAGGTGACGCCCGTTGTCAATGACGTCGGCATCCGCCAGGTGATCAACGGGCCGATCCCCTACTCTGCAGACGGCGATTTCGTCATGGGCTGGCAACCGGGTTTCGATAACCTGATGATGGCGACCGGATTTCTTTACGGCATTGCAGCCGGCGGCGGTGCCGGGGAGATGATCGCGGAATGGGTTGTTGAGGGCCGTCCATCGCTCGATCTCTGGCCGCTCGACGTGCGCCGTTTCGGGCCGCATCACGGCACAAGAACCTTCATGTATCCGCGTGCTGTCGAGCACTATGCCCACCATTACAAGAAGCGATATCCCGGCCAGGAACATGAAAGCGCGCGGCAGCTTCGCCTATCGCCGCTCTATCAGAAGCTCAAGGATCAGGGCGCGGTTTACGGCTCCAAGAACGGCTGGGAACGGCCGCTCTGGTTTGCACCTGAGGGCGTGGAACCGGTCGATCAGCTGGATTTTCTGAACCCGGGCTGGAAAAGATATGCCGAGGAGGAACACAAAGCCGTCCGCGAACGGGTCGCGCTGATCGACCAGTCGAGTTTCTCCAAGTTCGAGATTGTCGGCGCGGATGCCCTTGAAACGCTGCAACGGCTGGCCGTTTCCAACATGGACAAGCCGACCGGTTCCGTCATCTACACGCAGCTGTGCAATGAGCGCGGAGGGGTTGAGGCGGATGTCACGATCCTCCGACTGGAGAAGGACCGGTTCTACCTCGTAACCGGGTCCGGATTCGGCGTTCACGACAGCGACTGGATCAAACGAAACCTGCCCGAAAATGCCTCGGTACACCTCATCGAAGTTACAAGCGGGTTCGCCGTGATCAACATTGTCGGCCCGAGGGCGCGTGACGTCCTGGTGGCGGCGTCTGAAAGCGATGTTTCCAATACCGCACTCCCTTTCTCCACAATGAAGGAAATCGTCGTTGGTGCAGCCCCCGTCCGTGCTGCGCGCATCGGTTATGTCGGCGAGCTTGGGTATGAACTGCATGTACCCACGGAATTCGCGGCCCACGTCTACGACACGCTCTGGGCCGCGGGCGGGACGCACGGGATTGCCAATGTCGGCTATCGGGCAATCGAGAGCCTCAGAATGGAAAAGGGCTATGTCTACTGGTCCGGCGACGTCACACCGGACGACACACCCATGGAGGCAGGCCTCGGCTTTCGTGTGCATCTCAAGTCGAAGGACGGGTTCCTCGGTCGATCCGTTCTGGAAGCGCAAAAAAACCACGGTGTGGACCGGAAGCTGTGCACATTCGTGACGAACGAAAACCTGCCGCTGACAGGCGGGGAAACCATCTTGCTGGGAGACCGGGTCGTCTCGTCGGCCACCTCGGTCGGCTACGGCTATACGGTTGGCCGGACAATCATACGCGGTTATCTGGACAAGGCGCACTGGGACCGTTCAGATTTCAGCCTTGAAGTTTTCGGAGAGCGGCATCCGGTCACGCGGGCAGAAAGCCCGCTCTATGATCCGGAGAACCTTGCACTCAAGGGATAGCTGCTCAGGGGACAGCCGCTCAGGCGGCAGGCACATGGGGGAAAGATGGGGGAACATGACGGAACACGCTGAAAAGGTACTCGCAGCCCTGCGCACCGCGCCGCAATTCGCCGGTGTCACGTCTGCCAGGCGCATCACCCGCCTCGGCGGACTGACCAATCTCGTTCACCGTGTCGATCTCGATGGCCAGTCCGTCATTGTGCGTATACCGGGCGAAAACACGGAAGAATACATCGATCGCGCGGTTGAAAAGCACAATGCGGAGGCGGCTGCCCGTGCCGGCGTTTCCGCAGAGGTGCTTTACGCCGATGCCGCATCTGGCATCATGATCACGCGGACGATTGCGGGAATCGAAACCATGACCCCCGATCTCTTCAAATCGCGCGCAGGCTCACCGGGCCGGGCCGGCGCGGCCCTTGCCCGTCTGCATGGTTCGGGGGAGAGCTTTCAGTTCCGTTTCGAACTCTTTTCCATGATCGACGACTATCTCAAGGTTCTATCGACAAAGGATGTTTACCTGCCGGAGGGGTATGAAGACGTGGTTGCTGCCGCAGTGCCCGTCGGCAAAGTTCTGGCTGCCGCGGATCTGCCCCTTGCCCCGTGCCACTGCGATCCCTTGTGTGAAAACTTTCTGGATGACGGTGACAAGATGTGGAT
>JBCDEN010000267.1:0-6070 GCA_039179715.1 Pseudomonadota bacterium | reverse complement strand
CCTCCCGAATAAGGCGCAAAGCCGAAACCGAGAATGGACCCGACATCGGCCTCGCGAACGTCGGTCAGGCACTTTTCTTCAAAGATACGCGCCGTTTCGAGAGCCTGCATCACCAGAAGGCGCTGTTTGAGTTCTTCGATGTTGAAGCTGTCTGCCGGCTTGGGTTGGCCGGTCACGTCCGTGAGACCGGGCCAGAGCTTCTTGTCCTTGCCCTTGTAATCGTAAAAGCCCTTGCCGTTCTTGCGGCCGAAACGCTCTCTCTTGACGACCATGTCCTCAAGAATGTTGTCGAGGGGGCCCTCGACATATTTCACGCCGAGATCCTTGCGCGTGGCTGAGACGATTTTCCAGGCGAGGTCGAGCGCGACCTCGTCACCAAGCGAGAGCGGCCCGACGGGCATGCCCGCCATTTTTCCGGCATTCTCGATCATGGCGGCTGGCACGCCGTCACCCAGCATCATCAGGCCTTCGCGGATATAGGTCATGACAACGCGGGAGGTGTAGAAGCCGCGGCTGTCATTGACGACAATGGGCGTTTTCCTGATGGCCTTGATGTAGTCGAGCGCCATGGCAAGCGCGCGGTCCGAAGTGCGTTTGCCGAGGATCACCTCCACAAGCATCATCTTGTCCACGGGGGAAAAGAAGTGGATCCCGATGAAATTCTTCGGTCGTTTCGAGGCCTGTGCCAGGGAAGTGATTGGCAGTGTCGACGTGTTGGAGGCGAAAATGGCGCGTGACTTCATCACCGCCTCGGCAGCCTGCGTGACCGTGCGCTTGATGTCGCGGTCTTCGAACACCGCTTCGATCACGAGATCGCAGTCGGCCAGCGCTTCGTAATCCGCGGTCGGCGTGATCCGGGAGAGCAGTTTGTTCTTCTGATCTTCGCTCGCCCGTCCCCTTTTGACGGCCTTGCTTATCAATTCCTCCGAATGGGCCTTGCCCTTGTCCGCGGCTTCCTGGTCGCGGTCGATGAGAACGACGGCGATGCCTGCATTGGCGGAGACATATGCTATCCCTGCGCCCATGAAACCAGCACCCAGGATACCGATCTTCCTGATCTTGTTCGGCCGCTGGTCGGCGGGGCGGCGGGCAAGCTTGTTCAACTCCTGCATGGAAACGAACAGCGAGCGGATCATGTTGGCTGCTTCCGGTGTCTGCAGCACCTTGGCAAAATAACGGCTCTCCACCTGGAGGGAGAGATCCATCGGCAGTTGCAGGCCTTCCACGACAGCGCTCAAGAGATAGCGCGCACCGGGGTAATTGTCGTAGGTCTCGCGGCGGTAGATCGCGTTCGCGGCTGGCCAGAACTGGAATCCGGCCGGCGAATAGACCTTGCCATTGGGCAGTTTGTAGCCCTTCTTGTCCCAGTCCTTGACCGGATCGATACCGTTTTTCAGCAGCTTCTTGGCCGCGCCGACGAGCTTCTTCGTGCCCGTGACCTCGTTGACAAGTTTCATCTGCAGTGCCTGGGGTGCCCGCAGGGTACGCCCCTGCAGCAGGAACTGCATGCCTTGCTGGCCGTCGGTCATGCGCATGACGCGCTGCGTGCCGCCCGCACCCGGGAACAGCCCGACCTTGACCTCCGGAAGACCCATTTTCAGGCCTTCGTCGGCGACACGGGCATGACAGGCGAGTGCCAGTTCGGTTCCACCGCCCATGCAGGTGCCGGCAACGGCGGCGACAAACGGTTTGCCGCATGTTTCAAGTTTGCGGTAGATGAGCGTCAGGCGGCGCGAGCCTTCGTAGAGAAGCTTGGCTGCGCCTTCCGGGTCGGCCCCGCGCTTGACGTGGAAGTCCTTCAACAGGCCTTCCATCATGGTCAGGTCCGCACCGCCGGAAAAGGCGGCCTTTCCGGAATGGATCACGGCACCCGTGATTTTGTCGTCCGCAGCGACCTGATCGATGATCGCGTCAAGTTCGTCCATCACAGTCAGGTCAATGACATTCAGCGACTTTTCGGGCATGTCCCAGGTGATTACGGCAACGCCGTCATCATCGGTTTCGAGTGTGAAATTCTTGTAGCTCATGGGAATACCTCCTCCGGTCAGGCACCGTTCGATTGCAGGGTCTTAGACCCCAGGTGCGCACGCCGCCGCTCGGCCGGCCCGGTGCTTTTAGCGATGACTTCGCCGGTGTGTCTGGTTTGGGCGGGTTCGAAAAGCCGCGCCCGGACGTCGTCCTTCGGCTTCGCGCCCTGGCCGTCTGCATCTGCGACGACGCGCGGCGGCCAGTTGACGGCGATGGGCTCGAATTGCTTTTCGACATTGCTGATCATGGGTCAGACGCGCTCGATGATGGTCGCGGTCCCCATCCCGGCACCGATGCACAAGGTGACGAGGGCGGTGTTCAGATCGCGGCGTTCCAGTTCATCAAGCACCGTGCCCAGGATCATCGCGCCTGTCGCGCCAAGCGGGTGGCCCATGGCGATCGCGCCGCCATTGACATTGACGATGTCCGGATCGAGGTCAAACGCCTGCTGGTAGCGCAGAACCACGGACGCGAAGGCTTCGTTGATTTCGACGAGGTCGAGATCCTTCATGTTCATCTTGGCGTTCTTGAGCAGCTTTTCGGTGACGTCCACCGGACCGGTCAGCATCAGCGCGGGCTCCGAACCGATATTGGCAAAGGCCTTGATGCGGGCGCGGGGTTTGAGGCCCGACGACCGGCCGGCCGTGCTCGAGCCGATCAGAACCGCAGCCGCGCCGTCAACGATCCCGGAGGAGTTGCCAGCATGGTGAACGTGCTTGATTGCCTCGATTTCCGGGTGCGCCTGGATGCCGACGGCATCAAACCCGCCCATGGCGCCCATCAGTTCAAAGGAGGGATTGAGCGAGGCGAGGGACTGCATGTCGGTTTCCGGCCGCATGTGCTCGTCCCGGTCCAGGATCGTGATTCCGTTGATGTCCTTCACCGGCACCACGGATTTCGAAAACCGGCCGTCGTCCCAGGATTTCGCGGCACGCCTCTGGCTCTGGACGGCGTAACCGTCGCAGTCGTCGCGGCTGAAGCCGTATTTCGTCGCAATCAGATCTGCCGAGACACCCTGGGGCATGAAATAGGAGGGAACGGCCACCTGCGGCTCGATCGGCCAAGCGCCGCCAGACGCACCGATACCGACCCGGCTCATGCTCTCAACACCGCCGGCAACGACCAGCTTGTGCTGGCCCGACATGACCTGGGCCGACGCCATGTTGACCGCGTCGAGCCCGGATGCGCAGAAGCGGTTGATCTGCATGCCGGGGACCGAGGTGTCATAACCGGCGGCAAACACCGCGGCACGGGCGATATCGCCTCCGGCTTCGCCCACCGGGTCGACACATCCCAGCACGACATCGTCCACCCTGGCCGTGTCGAGCCCGTTGCGGTCACGGACCGCCTCAAGCGCCGTGGCGGCCAGACGCACGGACGGCACCTCGTGAAGCGCACCGTCTTTCTTGCCGCGTCCCCGCGGGGTTCTGACGTGATCGAAGATATAGGCTTCAGCCATCTGGTCCTCCTTCGGACGGTGGTGTCTAGTCGGCACCCGGCAACGGGTGGCCGGGCATCAGGTCATAGGGGTGTTTCCAGCCGGGCAGGGCCTTGATCCGCTCAAGCCAGGCAGCGACATTCGGGTAGGGGGCAAAGTCCGTTCCGATCTCGTCACGCACGAACAGGTAGCCGCACAGGGAAAAGTCGGCTGTTGTCGGTTTGTCGCCAATGGCGAAGGCATTCGCCGCAAAGTGCTTTTCAAGGATCGCAAGCGCGCTCTTGAACCGTCCCTCAAGCCACTTCGTGACCTCCGTTTCGCCGGTTTTCGCGTAGAGCCGCAGAAACCGCAACGGACCGGCGACACCGGAAATTTTCTGGTTGTCGTAAATAGTCCAGCGCAGGATCTCGCGGCGTTCGTCGTTGTCCGCCCCGCCATACCTGCCGAACTGTTCAACCAGATAATCGAGAATGGTCCCGGACTGGGTCAGGGTCGTGCCGCCGTGCACCAGAACCGGCACTTCACCCATTTCGTTCAACGTGCTGCGGAATTCTTCGCTACGGGTTTCGCCATTGAAGAAATCCACCCATTTCGGTTCCCAGTCGGCACCGCACAGCTCAAGCATCAGTGCCACCTTGTACGAATGCCCCGACTGGGCCATGCAATAAAGAACGTAGTCGGCCATACCTGTTTGGTCTCCCTGGCTGGTTGCGTCGGCTGTGAACCTACACCGGCCATTGCGGATTCGCGCGCTTTAATCCTCTTCCGGCGGAACCGGATCAGAATGCGCCCGCGTCAAGCGACATCAGTGTTTGCGAACCGGAGGAGATCCGCGCGAGATGCGCGGCTGTCTCGGGCATCGTGCGTTCCATGAAAAAGGTGCCGAAGGCAAGTTTCGTCTGAAGCCAGTCGGTTTTCTCGCCCGCATCGCCGGCGAGCTGCTCCTGGATGGTTTTTGCCATTTTCGTCCACATGTAGCCGAGCGCGACGAGCCCGAAGAGGTGCATGTAATCGACGGACCCCGCACCGGCATTGTCCGGATTTTTCATGGCATTGTTCATGAACCACATGGTCGCCGCCTGCAGGTCGTCCATGCCCTTTTTCAGTGGAGCGGTAAAGGCTGCGAGGTCTTCGTTGTCCTTGTTTTCCTTAAGGAAAGTATTCACTTCGTTGAAGAAGCTCATGACGGCGCGGCCGCCATTGGCAGGCAGCTTGCGGCCGACGAGATCCAGCGCCTGAATACCGTTCGCTCCCTCGTAGATCATGGCAATGCGGGCATCGCGCACGAACTGCTCCATGCCCCATTCGGCGATATAGCCGTGACCGCCATACATCTGCTGTGCGTTGACGGCATTGGCGAAACCGGTATCCGTCAGGACACCTTTCAGGACCGGTGTCATCAGTCCCATCATGTCATCGGAATACTGCCGGTCGTTTTCGTCGTCCGAGCGGTGCGAAACATCGCCGTGAAGGGCGGTCCAGATGATCAGCGCCCGCGCCGCCTCGTTGAAGGCCCGGATGGACATCAGCGTCCGGCGGACATCGGGGTGTACGATGATCGGGTCGGCAGCCTTGTCAGGGTTTTTCGGACCGGTAAGCGACCGGCCCTGAAGACGGTCCATGGCGTAGGTCGCCGCATTCTGATAGGCGACCTCCGACTGGGACAGGCCCTGAACGGCAACACCGAGACGTGCTTCGTTCATCATGACGAACATCGCCTTGAGACCCTTGTTCTCTTCGCCGACGAGCCAGCCGGTCGCGTCATCGTAATTCATCACGCAGGTCGCGTTGCCGTGAATGCCCATCTTGTGCTCGATGGAACCGCAGGAAACGCCGTTGTTCTGACCGACGGCACCGTCGTCGCCGACACTGTTCTTCGGCACGACGAACAGCGAAATGCCCTTGACGCCCTCGGGCGCTCCCTCGATGCGTGCGAGGACGAGATGAATGATGTTCTCAGACATGTCGTGCTCACCGGCCGAAATGAAAATCTTCGTTCCGGAAATCTTGTAGGACCCATCAGCCTGGGGGACAGCCTTGGTACGGATCAGTCCGAGATCGGTTCCGCAATGCGGTTCGGTCAGGTTCATGGTCCCGGTCCAGGTGCCGGAAATCATGTTGGGAAGGTAGGTCTGCTTCTGATCGTCCGTTCCGTGAATGGTCAGGGCGGCCACCGCGCCCGCCGTCAGGCCCGGATACATGGAAAAGGCCATGTTCGCCGAGGAGGCATATTCGTTGAAGATGGTCGCAAGCGTGTGCGGCAGGCCCTGACCGCCATGGTCAGGATCGGCAGACAAGGTGCCCCAGCCGTTTTCGCAGAAAGCCTGATACGCTTCGGCGAACCCTTTCGGTGTCGTCACGGACCCGTCTTCGTTCCGCGTGCAGCCTTGCTTGTCCCCGCTCTGGTTCAGGGGCTGCAGCACCTCCTCGGCGAATTTGCCGCCCTCGCGCAGGATGGCCTCGACAAGGTCGAGCGGCGCATCCGAGAAGCCCGGAAGGTTGGAATAGCGGTCATAGCCGAAAACGTCTTTCAGCAGGAAAAGCGTATCGTCGACGGGCGCGGTATAGCTTGGCATGCACATCCTCCCAGATCTGCCGGATCGG
>JBCDEN010000190.1:0-6967 GCA_039179715.1 Pseudomonadota bacterium | reverse complement strand
CGCTGACGGGCGCAGCTCCGGGATCGACAAGCACCACGATCCGTGCCTCAAGCCCCTTGGACCCGTGCACGGTCATGATCCGGACCATCCCCTTCGTGTTGGTGAGTTCCCGCTTGATTTCCGTGGGAGCGGCGGCCAGCCAGGCCAGAAATCCTTCCAGCCCCGGTGTTCCCGCCTGCTCATAGGCTGTGGTCAGCGCCAGGAACTCGTCCAGAACGTCATCCACCTCGACCCCAAGGCGCGCGCGGAAGGCCTTTCGCCCGCCATCCGGCCCGAGCAGACGGGCAAAGAACTCGTAAGGTGGAACGAAGTCGGCCCGCGCGCGCCAGTCCTCCAGACGGGCGCGGACTTCCTGCCACTTGCCATTGGTTTGCGAGCGCTTTACCAGCATTTGCCAGAGCGTGCCCGGACGCACCTTTGCGTCCGTTTCGCGCGCAATCTCGACAAGATCTTCGTCCGAGAGCCCGAAGATCGGGCTCTTGAGGACGGCGGCGAGCGACAGATCGTCTTCCGGCAACAGGATGAACCGTCCGAGTGCGACAAGGTCCTGAACGGCGATATGCTCCGTCAGGACAAGCCGGTCACTGCCGGCCGTTGGAATATCGAGCGCCTTGAGTTCCCGGTTGAGTGCATCGACAAAGGGTCCGCGCTTGCGGACCAGGATCATCACGTCGCCCGGATCGGCCTCGCCGTTGCGCATCCAGGTGCTGATCGCCAAAGCGACCTTGCGGGCAACCTTGAGCATGGGACTGCCCGAGCCGATGTGATCGATCGGCAGGCGCCAGTCTTCAGGCTCGTGTGTATCCGCGTCCACCTCGAGGGGCCAAAGATCGACGATACCGGGATCGCGCCGGATCGCCTCGTGCACAGGGGCGCTCACATCCTGAGACAGTCCGCGATGCGCAGTCTCTTCCTGGAAGACCTTGTCCACCGCGCCCAGAACATCGGGTGTGGAGCGGAAGGAAAGCTGCAGGTTGACGGAGTGAAATTCCTGTTCAGCCGCTTGCGCCTTCGTTGAAAAGGCCCGCCGCATGGCGTCGAAATAGGCCGGGACTGCGCCTTGAAAGGAGTAGATCGACTGCTTCTCGTCGCCAACGGCAAAGAGCGTCCTGGTGCGCTCGTCTGCCCCGGTCCCGGCAAAGAATTCAGAAGCAAGCGACGTCACGACGTCCCATTGGCGCGGACTTGTGTCCTGGGCCTCGTCGACGAGAATGTGATCCAGCCCCTGATCAAGCTTGTACTGCACCCAAAGCGCGGCATCCGACTTTTGCAGCAGCGTCGCGGACTTCACGACAAGATCTTCAAAGTCCAGAAAACCGCGCCCGGTCTTGGCGCGCTCGTATCGGGAAATGACCGCTTCGGCGAGGCGCAACAGCGAGGCGGTTCCCTGGAAGGTGACGATCTTGCGGCGTTCGTCCAGTTGCGCCAGCACCCTGCCCTGTTCAGCCACCAGAGCGTCGACCATCTCCGGAAAATCCGCAGCGATCTTCTTGGTCGCGAGCGACTTTCGCGGTTCCAGTTTCGAGGTCAGAAAGACCGATTGCCACGCGTCCCGGAACAGCGCCGGGTCTTTCAAATGCCGCGCATCAACGAGGTCTTCGCCGCGTTTCTGGTCCGTCTTGCCGCCGGTCATCAGCGCTTCGCTGAAGCTCAGGCACTTGTTCAGATCCAGCGGGCACGTTTCCAGGAACCGCTTGTCGAAATCAGAAAGCCGGTCAGACGGCGAAACGTCCAGCAAACCGGCCAGTTCCACGAGCGCGTCTTCAAAACCTCCGGCATCGACGGTCCAGCGGCGGAACGCGTCGCGGTCCCGGATCACCTCTTCCAGCGCCTTCTGGACCCCGCCATCGCTCATGAGATCGATCACCGAAGCAAGCGCCCGGCCAAGGGGGCTTGCGGGATCCATTTCCGCCGTGTGCAGCACACCGCCAAGCGCCTCGGCCATCAATTCAGCCGCGACGCGATCATCAAGCACGGAGAAATGCCCCGCCACGTTGGCCTCAAGCGGAAACTGATGCAGCAGGGCCTCGCAAAAGCCGTGAATGGTCTGGATCTTGAGGCCGCCGGGCGTTTCAAGCGCGCGGGCAAACTGCCGCCGGGCCATTGCAAGCCTCGATACATCCGGTCTGCGGCCCTCGATTGCCTGGAGTTCGGCCGCAAGCGCCTCATCCGGCATCGTCACCCAGTCGCCCAGAATCCTGAAGACACGGGTCGCCATTTCCGCCGCCGCAGCCTTGGTGAATGTCAGCGCCAGAATCCGGCCGGGATCGGTGTCGTCCAGCAGCAAGCGAACGACCCGGCGCGACAGAACGAATGTCTTGCCGGAGCCGGCATTGGCGCTCACCCAGGCCGATGCGCGCGGCCGGGACGCAAGGTCCTGCCGTTGCCGCGTCAGTTCAGGGATCCGTAAACCGCTCATTGTGTCTCCTCACCGCCGAGTGCCCATTCCTGCGCACGTGCAAGATGGTCGTAGTCACCGTTGAGCGCGCGTCCACGCATCACACGGGCACGGGAAAGATAGCCGGTGTCCGGGTTGCAATAATGGGCGATCAACTGCTCGAGACGGGCCCAGGCATCCTCAACCAGGTCTTCCAGTTCCCTGTGTTTGGGGTTCCGCAGAATTTCCAGGACTGGGTCCTCACCCCCCTTGAGCTGCAGATAGAGTAACTCCGACACGGGACGGTCGGCGGGCACGCCCTTGAAGCCCGCCCGGCGCACCATGGCAGCCTCAAGCGAGAGCTGCGGCGACAGCAAAGCGTCGACCTGTTTCTGCGAGGGCACCTGTCCGGTTTTGTAGTCAATCACTGAAAGACCACCCGCTTTCAGAATGTCTATCCGGTCCGCACGTCCGCGCAGGCGGAACTCAAAGCCCGGGAGCCTGAGTTCGACGCCGCCCCCGATTTCCAGGAAACGGGTGTCGATTTCTTTTTCACGCCGGTTTTCAAAGGCGATGAAACCCGCCGCGATTTTCTGGAACCTCGGCCACCACATGGCGCGGATGGCCGGAAAGGCATCGAGCGGTTCAAACAGCTCCTCGCCGATCTGAGTCAGCGCCGCCACCGCGCTCGCGTCCAGGGGGCCGGACCAGGTCGACAGGAACCTTGCCAACGCATCGTGGATCAGGTTGCCCTTGTCAGCCGCGCCCGGCTCGCCACCGATCGGATCGACCGGTTGAAGCTCCAGAACGTGGCGCGCGAAGATCGCGTAGGGATCGCGGATCAGCCGTTCGATTTCCGTGATCGACAGCGCATGCGGCCGGGCGGCAAGCACCGGCGCCGGACTTGGACGCGGTGCCGGCCTGACAGGTCCGGTTGGCTGATCGACCAGGGCGGCCAGACGTGAATAGACACCGCCCCTGAGCTCCATCGTGCGAGTCACGTCCGGTCCAGCCAGGGTGGTCAGGCGTTGCAGCCACCTTGATGCGACCGTCGGCGCGCCGTCCGTTCGCATGCTGCGCGAAAGCAGAACACGCGCCGCGCCCATCCCTTGCACGAAATCATGCGCGGATGCGCCAAGACGGCGCTCCGGCGGTTCCAGACCGATATCCCGTTTCATCGGGCGGTTGAGCCAGGGGTCGTTGCGTGTGCGCTGCGGCCAGACACCTTCGTTCAACCCGCCCAGAACGGCAAAGTCGAAGTTTTGCAAACGCGCTTCCATCGGACCGAGGATCTGGACCCTCTGATCTCCAGGCAATCGTCGCCGCACCGCCTGACCCGCCATGAAGGCGGGCAGGACAGAGGGCCATTCCCGCGGCGGTAGCGCCAAGCCGCTTGCACCGGCTTCCAAAAGGCCATTCAGAAAATCCGCGAGTGCTTCACCGGCCTCGGCGGCATAAAGCTCGTCGAATGATCCGGTTTCGTCGCTGGCCAGAGCCTGAACAACGTCCACCTGCAGGCGCGCCAGCTGCGTGACCGGAACCGGGTCCACACTTTCGGCAAATGCTTCGAGCGGCGCCAGCGCGGCCTCCAGTCTTTCAACCAGATCAGCTATAACATCCCAGTCGCCCTCGTGAACCTTCTTCCAGCGCGGAACATGGGCGGTGTCCGCCACATTGCGGCTCGCCTCCACGGCCGCGCGCAAGCCGCTCGTTCCGGCCCTCGCCCGCGGTCCGCGAAGCACCCCGCGTTCCAGCGCGCGCGCAGCGGATCGGATATCCTTGAACGCCAGTCCGAGACGCGCAAGCGGATGCTTCAACAGGGCCAGGAGATCGATCGGCTCGCAGCCGTTCAACGCCAGTTTCGCAGACAGAAGCAGCAGAACGGCAGGGGCCGTCTGATCGAGCGGGCGGCCCGCGCTATCGTCAACCTGAATGTTCCAGCGTGTCAGCTCCGCGGCCACCCGGCGGGTGAGCATCCTGTCGGGTGAAATGAGCGCGGCGCTCTCGCCCCGTTCGATGGCTTCGCGCAAGGCGATGGCAAGGCTCAACGCCTCGTCCGCCTCGTTCCGCGCCGACAGGATGGACACACCGCCAAGTGCGGCCGCCCGGTCTGCGGCATCTGTCTCTTCCAGGTAGGCCGTCCACCGATCGGACGTGTCGGCCGGCCGTAGCGCTTCGGAAACCAGTTCTTCCCGCAGCCCCTGTTCGGGACTGATCCGGTCTTTCAGCGGGACAACATCCGACCTCGTCGCCCCGAGCCGGTCCAGCAGCTGCTTGAAGGAAAACTGCGGATGCGAGGGCAGTGTCGAGGGTCCTTGCGCCCAGGCAAGCTGGCCTGATCCGGAAGACGGTGCATCCTGCTTGAGCAGCGACCAGGACCGATCGTCGAGATGAGGGTCCAGACCGGGCAAGACAATGGCACCGCGTTCAAGTCCGGCAACGACTTTCAAGAGTTCGGCCGTCGCCGGAACCGACCCGGTGACACCGGCCACGATCACGGGGGCTGCGGAGGCCTCCCCGGCAAGCCGTTTTGCCTCACGCCGGATCAGGGCAGACCTGCGCGCCTTGGGGTCCATCTGTCCCCGTTCCGCCAGATGCGCTGGCCAGGCCTGTTGCACGATCTTGAGAAAGTCGAGGGTGATCTGCCAGTACCGGGCAAAATCCTCGGGCACGAGAGTTCCCAGTTCCGACCAGTCCGCTTCTTCCGTTTCGATCTCGTCCATGAGGGCCAGAAGGTCTGCCGCGAGCCAGGCTGCATCGGCTGTCGATGCCGGTACACCCAAAGGTTCATCGAGTCGCAGGTTCAGCACTTCGCGCCGCAGCGCGCCCTTCCAGGCCATGACGAGCCGTGTCATCGTCAGGTGCCGCTCGGTCAGAGGGATGGCCGGAGGCAGCGGCGCAAGATCTGCCGATGCGCCGAGGCTGAGCACATCCTCGTCGGCGTCGCCGACAGGTCTGATCCTTGGAAGAAGCACCGGCTTTGCGCCGAATTTTTTCTGAAAGATCGCAGGCAGCATCCGCGCCGATCGCCGTGTCGGAAGATAGATTGTCGCGGATGGCAGCAGATGCGGATCGTCCTGCGGACGGAAACCGGGCACGAGCGTGCCGTCAACAAGCGTATCGACAAGCGTCTCTAGAAACGGAACGGAAGGAGGGACGGAAAAAAGGCGCGGTCGCTCGGACATCTGTCTCCTAGTGCGGTGAATTTGAAGTTCGCATCATTGCTCCTGCGGCCTCCGAAGCGAACTTAAAATTCGGTAACCGCACTAGAAACATAGACTGGCTAGTCACCTTCTTGAATCTGAAGTTCGTTCGAAGCCCGCTGCAAAGTGAGTCGAACTTCAGATTCAGGTGACTAGGGTCAGGACCCTAGGCCGCGCTCTCTCGAACCGCATATTCCGCCGCACGGATCGCATCCGGGGTGCCGATATGGAGCCAGAGACCTTCCATCTGGACGCCGAACAGACGCCCGGCCTCGATCGCCCGGTCGAACAGGACATTCATCGAGAACGGCCCGTCCGGAGACCCTTCGAAAAGCCTCGGATGAAGAATGGCAGCCCCGGCATAGGCAAAGGGTGTGACCCCCTTTTCCAACCGCCTCGTCAAACTGCCATCCCGGGCGAGTTCAAAATCGCCCCGTCCCGAGTATCCGACCGATTTCACGGTTTCTGCGACCAGCAGCAAGGCGTCCATCCGGTCCCCGTCCCAGGCACCGATCAGGTGTTCCAGGTTCGGTTTGACGCCTTCAATCCAGTAACATGTGTCGGCGTTCAACTGTAAAAACGGCGCGTCGCCAAGGAGCGGCAGCGCCTTCTTGATGCCTCCACCGGTTTCAAGCAGTTCCGCGCGCTCGTCGGAAATCAGGATTTCCATGTCCTTGCGGCGGCGCACATGCACCTCGACCAGATCGGCCAGATAATGGACGTTCACGACACAGGTCTTCACACCCGCAGCCGCGAGACGATCCATGCCGTGATCGATCAGCGCCTGGCCGTTGACCTCGATCAGCGGCTTGGGCGTCGTCGCGGTCAGGGGCCGCATCCTCTTGCCGAGACCGGCACCAAGGATCATTGCCCTTGTCGGTCGAAACCGCTTCTGTGTCATCGTGTCTCTCAAACGGTTGTTCCGGACAGGCTGCGCGCTCTCAATGCCGGAATTGCCCATACCAGTCTTTCAAATCTGACATGCCCGGACGTTCGAACACCCGGTCCAGATAGCCTAGCATACGCGGCAGGTGGCTCAAATATGACGGCTTGGAGTCCCGTCTTGCCAACCTTACGAAGATCCCGAGGATCTTGGTGATGCGCTGTGCCGCCATGACAGAATATGCCCTTGAAAAGCTCTGCCTGTCGAACTCAGGCAAAAGCGTTTCCATTTTCCCGACATAGGCATCGTAGAGGCGCGTTTCCAGTTCGGTGCCGATATCCGTGCGCGCATCAAGCAGGAGCGATGCCACATCGTAGGCAACCGGCCCGATCACCGTGTCCTGCAGGTCGATCAGCCCGATACGGTTGGTTCCGCTTGCGCCTTCCTGCCAGAGCAGGTTCGGGGAATGGAAGTCGCGCAGGACCCATCCCCTTTGCACACCGG
>JBCDEN010000492.1:0-3835 GCA_039179715.1 Pseudomonadota bacterium | reverse complement strand
GCCCCTCTCGCCCTCAGGGGCGGCAGCCCGATCGGCAGGACGTGCAGCCGGTAAAACAGGTCTTCGCGAAATCTGCCGGCTTCGACCTCACTGAGCGGGCCCCTGTTCGTGGCGCAGACAATGCGCACATCCACCTTCTTGAGCGCATCACTGCCGACTTTCTGCACCGTGCCGCTTTGCAGAAAACGCAGCAGTTTCGCCTGAAGGCCGAGTTCCAGCTCGCAGATTTCGTCGAGGAACAGCGTCCCGCCGTCCGCCCGCGCGGCAGCGCCATCTCGATCCGACGTCGCCCCGGTGAACGCCCCCTTGATATGCCCGAAAATCTCCGACTCGATCAGGTCTTTCGGGATCGCGGCGCAGTTCAGGGGAACGAAGGGTTTCCTGGCGCGCGGACTGGAGCGGTGAATGGCCTCGGCACAGACTTCCTTTCCGGTACCGCTCTCGCCCGTGATAAAGACCGACGCGTTGGAACGCGACACACTTTCAATCATCTTGTAGACAGCGGTCATCGGCAGGGATGATCCGACAAAGCCGTGCTGAAGTTTGCCGGCGGCCGGCTTGCGGACTTCTTCAACGACTTCGGTTAGGGTTTCGCGCTCAAGCGCATTGCGCGTGGTCGTCACGAGACGTTCTTCTGCAACCGGCTTGACGATGAAATCGTAGGCTCCGGCCTGCATGGCGTCGACGGCCGTCTTGATGGAGCCCGAGCTGGTGACCACAACCACGGTTACCGGGAGCTGCTCTTCGCGAATGGCCGCCAGAACGTCCATTCCACTCATGTCGGGCAATTGCAGATCCAGGAGCACGACACTGATGCCACCCTTGCGCAGACGGGCCAGCGCTTCCGTTCCGGTTTCCACATGAACCGTGTCGAGACCCGCGCGCGACAGCTGATGACCGTACACCGTCGCAAGGGGCAGAGCGTCTTCAACGATCAGAACTTTCACCTTCTTGCTCCTTCCGCGGCGCAGATCATCGGTCAGGTATCAAGAGATATCTTTACACCTATTTCGTCCGCCAATGCTTTAACTTCCGTTAGTGTCCGGTCACAGATATCGGAAAGATCGTCCATTTTACCCATGGCTGCCGTCTCCTTGCCGTCGCGCACCAGAGTGTTGACCGTGGTTGCAATAGTGGCAAGTTCCAGCGCTCCGAATGTCCCGGCGACGCTCTTGAGGGCATGGGTCGCCCGTTCGAGCTTGTCCGGTTCGTTTGCCTCGGCTGCATCAAGCGCCGACTGCCGCCGTTTGAGCGTGTCGTCGACAAACTGCTGCAGCAGCTTCTGCTTCAACTCGTCCGGCATGGTTCCAAGGATCTCCCTTGCTGCTTCCAGCGAGGCCGTGGTTCCCGTGGTGCCGGCGTGCGGAGCACCGGGGGCCTTCCGGGCGACGTTCCGGGATACACAGGCCAGCAGGTCTTCCTTTTCAACCGGCTTTGCCAGGAAATCGGACATGCCGGACTCCAGAAAACGCTCCCTGTCGCCGCGCAGCGAATAGGCCGTGAGCGCCACAATGGGCGTTTGCATATTGCGCTGGCCATGGCGGATGCGGCGCGTTGCTTCTATCCCGTCCATCTCCGGCATCGAGATATCCATCAGGATGCAGTCGTAGTCGCGCTTCGCCGCGGCCTGAACAGCCTCCTTGCCATTGTTTGCGATATCAATGTCACAGCCGGCGCTGCGCAGGGCGTGGCTGACCACGATCTGGTTGGTCGCGTTGTCCTCGGCAAGCAGAATGGTCGCGTTCTCGGGAAGCTCGGCCTGTTCCTCCGGATGCTCCTCCTCCAGAACCACCGTCTGGTCTTCCGCAAGCCGGATCGGCACGACGAACTCGAAGGTACTGCCGACATCCTCTTCGCTTTCAACGTAGACTTCGCCGCCCATCAGGTGCGCAATCTGCCTGCAGATCGCAAGACCAAGTCCCGTTCCACCCTGTTTCTTAGTGTAGCTGGTATCGACGGTGACGAAGTCGCCAAAGAGCGCTTCGTGCTTGTCCTCCGGAATTCCGATCCCCGAATCCCTGACCAAGAACCGGAATGACGGTTCGACCGGATCGTCCTTCGCGATATCGACGGAAATCTCGACAAATCCGACCTCGGTGAACTTGATCGCATTCGAGACCAGGTTCAGAACCACCTGCCGCAAGCGCCCCGAATCCCCCACCACATTGTGCGGCAGGTCGGTCGGATACTTCATGGAGAGCTGCAGCCCCTTGTCCTGGGCGATCGGCTTGAACAGGTCGACAACGCTCTTGACGACCGTCTTGAGCCGGAACGGAGCCGGGTCGAGCTCCATGCGGCCGGCCTCGAGCTTGGAAAAATCAAGGATGTCGTTGATCAGCTCCAGCAGCGAACGGCCGGATTCACGCGCAGTCTTCAGGTAGTCGGCCTGTGCCGGATCCAGATCCGTGTCGCGCAGCAAGCTGAGAATGCCGAGCACGCCGTTCATCGGCGTGCGGATTTCGTGGCTCATCATTGCCAGGAACTTGGCCTTGGCCTCGTTTGCAGCTTCCGCTCTTTCCTTGGCATCCCTGAGTGCGGCGTCGGCAGCCTTGCGTTCGGTGATGTCCCGCACATATCCAAGGAACAGCGGACCTTCGGCCCCTTTTGTGTGCCGGATCGCAAGTTCGACGATGATCTCGTGCCCGTCGCGATGAAGCCCCTCGATTTCGATCCGCTTGCCGAGAACCGGCCCCTCGCCCGTCTTCAGAAACCGCGTCAAGCCGTCGTCATGGGCCTTGCGGTGCTTGTCCGGGATGATGTAGTCGGACATCTTCCTGCCGATCAGCTCGGTGGCCGTCCAACCGAAGACATCTTCGGCGGCGGGACTGAAATCCAGCACGACGCCATCACCGTTCATGACGATAACGCCGTCGAAGGACGCGTCGACGACGTTGCGCAAGAGATCCTCGTTGCGCCTGAGCTCGGCTTCGCGGTTCTTGAGTTCGGTGATATCCACACGGAAGCCGACCATGCCGCCTTCGCTGGTCCGGGACTCGATCACGCGCAGCCAGCGGCCGTCATCCAGATGCTGTTCCATTGGTGCGCCGGGGTTCTGGTGACGTTCCATGCGCATGGCGACCCAGTCTTCCAGAATATCCTCGGACACCTGATACTGACCGCGCATGGCGCCTTTTCTGATGATATCCTCGAATTTGGCACCCGGCTGAATGAGATCCGCGCTGGAGCTGTAGAACTCACGGTACTTGCTGTTGCATAGGACAAGCCGGTCGTCGGCGTCGTAGAGCACGAAGCCATCGGGCAGGGATTCGATCGCGTCGACGAGACGGGTTTCCGCCTGTTTTACCTTTGCCGCAGCCGCTTTCTGATCCGTCAGATCCCTCAAGATCGCAGTGAAGGTAGCCGATCCGTCGATCACCACCTCCGACAGCGACATCTCTACCGGGTATTCCGCGCCGTCCAGCCGCCGGCCCGTTGCTTCCAGCCGTTTGCCCGACGTCTCTATGGAGGTCGCAGAGCCGGGGCAACACTCGAAGGGCAACTCTTCATCGCCGGTTTCGGGAAGGAATTCGCTGATCAGCCGCCCGACCAGGCCGCTGCTTTCAGGCGCGCCAAACATGGCAAGTGCCCGCTTGTTCGCACTCAGGACTTCGCCCGAAGGCGAAAGCGTCAGAACGCCGTCCAGCATGGTGTCGAGAATTGCACTGACCTGCGCTTCGCCCGTTTCGGCACGCAAGGTCGCCTTCACGAGCGCATCGTTCTTCTCGCGTTCCGCTTCGGCAAGACCGGCGAGACGCCGCATGGCGCGCTGCCGCTGCAACGACAATACGAAGGTCAGGGCAAGCGCTGCCGCAAATGCGATCGCGAGCATGAAGAT
>JBCDEN010000522.1:0-3656 GCA_039179715.1 Pseudomonadota bacterium | reverse complement strand
GGATTGGCCGGCAACACGCCGTCACGGTCGTGAAACGGCAGTCCGGGAGTTTCGACAACGACCCGCCCCTCGTCGAAACCTGCGTCCAGTTCATGAATCACGACCTTGCCAAGATGCCCGTTGGCCTGTTTCAGGTCTGCCTTGATCGTGTCCAGAAAGGGCCGGGGGCCGCGGATTCCGTGTTGTGTGTCCGACGGGTGGACGTTGTATGCACCAAGTCGCGGTGCGCGCAGGACCTCTTCGGGGATGAGCTGGCCATAGAATGCGGAAAGGATGATGTCCGGTTTGCTGGCTTGCATCCAGTTCTGAAACGGCGGGGCGTGAACCGAGCCGGAAAAGAACGCGATCCCGCCTTGTGCACAAAAGGATCGGGTTCGCTCATAGGAAAGCCTGCATTGTTCGGGCGTATAGTGCTGCCAGAGACGTTTGCCGGCGCTGATGCGTGCCGTTGGGTCCGTGACCGCATCCGTGGCGACACCTGCCAGCGCAATCGACCCGGCGTGGCCTGCGTTGATGTCCTCGATTGCGGCCATGCAGGCGATCAGCGGGACATCGCTTGCAAGCAGAAGGACGCGAAGGCCCGGTCCGAGGGGCTGACCGGAGGGAGTGTATTCGCCCCAGTCGTCCGCGTCGTTATCCATCTCCACCGAGGCGGGTCCTGTCTCCCCGGTCCCTGATCGAGCCCTGATTGTACCAGGGGTTTCCGGAGGCGTTTGAAATCAGTTCAAAGGATGGCTTTTCGTCGATTTCAGAAAGATGCGCCGCAACCATCGCGAAGAAATGCAGGGTGTGCAGCGTCGTATCAAGGAGCGGGCCATCGGGAGCCCTGAATTCGTGAATGTCGACATTGGCCGCCGAGGGACAGGTCGCCAGCAGCGCCTTCGTCGCCTCAACGCGGTCCTCTTCGAACGGATTTCCAGACGGCGTGCGCAGGATCAGGATCGCGAGCGGACGAGATGTCGGCCCGACAGCGGCGATCTGGCTGTGCGTGAATTCGTGAATGAGATTGGTTGCAATGTTGACCATCGCGATCTCATTGAAATACATCCGGATCAGCTTGACGACCGATTCATCCCAGACCGGGTTGGACAGGACCAGCAGATCCCGGCCGACAAGGCGTTCGGCCAGAGCCTCTGCTGCCGCCGGGGTTTCGTTCCTGGCAAGGAAAGCGCCTGCCCGTTCAAGAACAGCCTCGCTCGAACCGGACACAATGCCCAGCTCCCTGCAGATTGCGGTTGCGCTGGCAAAGAATTCGACCGCGCTGAACAGGGGGTATTCAGGATCCTCCTCGTTCAGCTGCCATTGAAATGCAGCGTGACCGTCGGCCAGTGCGCGGGCCTCCAGCTCGTCGCCGCCCTTGCCGGACGACCAAACCACGATGTTGTTCGTTCGCGCGGCAAGATAATCATAGGCGATCAGGGGCTCCTGGGAGGATCCGCTGTAGGAGCATAGAACAAACACCGTGTGCGGGTCGGAGACCGCCTCGTCGTTGACGTACCAGTCGAGGCAGTAATCATTGATCACGAGGGCTTCGACGTGATTGTGCTCGGCGAAAAGGAAGAGGCGTAAAAGATCTCCAACGACAGCAGAACACCCCATTCCCATCAGGACAATGCGGCGGACCCTGTTTTTTCCGGCATGGGGATAGGGCCTCAGGCAGCGGTAACTCGTTGTGCGCGTAACCTGCTCGGCCATTTTCGCGTTCAGCAACTTGAACCGCTCAACCCGGTCTCCCAGTGCGCTGGCCGTGGTGTCGCTCATTTCGCCGGTTCTCCCATGAAATGTCCCCGCGCCGACGGGACGTGGCGGGGTCCGGATCCTGCTTCTGATTGCACGAGAAAGGTGATTTGTCCAGTTTTCGGCAGCTCCATCAGCTGGCAAGCGGAGAGGCAGATGGCTGAATGGAGCTGCCGGCCCGGTTTCAGTTCACGGTCAACCGCGTGCCGTCAAACCGGTTGGCGAATCTGCGGTTCGGCTCGGCATCGTCCGCCAGCGGGTTTTGTCCCTTGGCGTAAGCCTTGCCTGTGAAGCTGCCGGTGACGCTTTCAAAACGGCCGTTATTTTCTCCTGAGAAACTCAGTTCGTAGACGATCTGCGAAGCACCGTTACTGTCACTCTCGCGCGCGGGGTCGTTGAAGTCGATAATCGCGGCGCGTGCGCTGTCGGGACCTGTCATTTCCCAGGTGCCGAGGCCGGACGTGTAGCCGCGGACCTGCTGGCCCTGGCTGACAAGGCTGACGGAGCCGCCGGGATTGAGGGCGAGCAGACGCTGGCTCTCATTGGGTTGCACCAGAAGATATGTGCCTTCCATCGCAGTGGTGTCGGTGTTAGCCGCGAAAGCCACGGGGGCAGCGGTCAGGGCACCTGCCAGGATGGCGGCGGGAAGCAGGCTTTTCATCATGTCGTTCGTCTCCTCTCGGTTCACGGGGCGCTCCTCAAGGAGCGGTTGAACGGTAGGTGGGAACGAAATGTGGCAGCGAACCGGCGCCAACCTTAAACTTTGGCAACGTGGCGGGAGGGTAAAATACGCAAAATTCGGTCAGGTCCGGGCAGCTCTACTCGCCCTTGGCATCATCCTGGAGGCGCCGTTCGGCGTTGAGCTGTTCCAGTTCCGCCATCTTGTCGCCGATCGGCCGCAGGGCGGCAATTGTGGTGCGATATTTCAGGGAATGCTGTTCGAACAGCCGGCGGGCGAGTTCGGGATATTCCTGGATCATGCGCTTGAAGAGGGCACGGCGGATCCGGATGATGCTGACAGTTCCGACCGCATCGGCGCGGCAGGGCCGCCTGCTTTCGGTCAGAAGTGCGGTCTGGCCGATGAGAGTGCCCGCACCCACACGGTCAAGTTCCTCGAAGCTGTCTTCGCTCTTCTTCAGAAGGACAACGGTTCCGCTCGTAATCACAAGACCGCCGTCGGCGCGCTCGTTCTCTTCGAAGAGACGCTGTCCGTCCTGATAATCCATGCTTTCGGCGCTGAAGGCGAGCAGGCGGAGCTGATCGTCCTGGAAATCCGAAAGCATCGGTATTTGTCTGAGAATCGCGATGTCTTGGGCAAGGCTCATGCCCAAGATTTACGCTGAATAGCGGTCAGGGCACAAGCTTATATCCACCGGCTTCTGTCACCAGAAGCTCGGCATTGGACGGATCCCGCTCGATTTTCTGCCGCAGCCGATAAATATGCGTTTCCAGCGTGTGTGTCGTGACACCGGAATTGTATCCCCACACCTCGTGCAAGAGAACATCCCTGGTCACAGGTTTTTCTCCGGCACGGTAGAGGAACTTCAAGATCGAGGTTTCCTTTTCCGTCAGCCTGACCTTGCTGCCGGCGTCGTCCTGCATCACCTTCGCCGCGGGACGGAAGGAATAGCGGCCGATTGCGAAGGTTGCGTCCTCGCTCTGCTCGTGCTGGCGCAGATGCGCGCGGACACGTGCCAGCAGGACCGCAAACTTGAAAGGCTTGGTGACATAGTCGTTCGCACCGGCCTCAAGACCCAGAATGGTGTCGCTGTCGCCGTCATGGCCGGTCAGCATGATGATGGGCGCCTTGAAGCCGTTCTTGCGCAGGAGCTTGACGGCGTCCCGGCCGTCGATGTCGGGAAGGCCGACATCCATCAGAAGAAGATCGACATGTTCGTCCTTGGCAAGACCGATGCCGG
>JBCDEN010000346.1:0-5160 GCA_039179715.1 Pseudomonadota bacterium | reverse complement strand
GCGGGATCGATGACCGAGGAACGTTCGCGTCCCAGCTTATCCGACACCACGGAATAAGAAAATTGTCCGGGGAATCTGCAGGAGAGCCCGAGCGTTAAAAGTGAAAAATGCAATGTTACTCAATAACATCGCTAAAATTCGCACCCTTCTCCCGACACCGGGAATATGCATTAATTTACCTAGCGTTCGTTGTGGGAGGACTTCAATGCGTACCGTGAGCCTTGCGATTCTGGCCTGTTTTTCCGTGGCATCAGCACCCTCGGCACAGGAATTCGACGTGAACGAGGACCAGCTACAGGACGTTTACCCCGGTGAAGCCTATTCCCCTTATGCAGGCCGGAACTTCCCGGAGCATCCGCTGTGGGGTGACACGCATCTGCACACGGGGCAGTCCATGGACGCGGGCGGCTTCGGCGCGCGATTGACGCAGGCAGACGCCTGGCGTTTTGCGCGCGGTGAGGAAATCACGGCCTCATCCGGTCAGCCGGTCCGTCTGTACAGGCCGCTTGACTGGTTGGTGATTACGGAACACTCCGACGGAATGGGGCTGATCACCGACATTCTGGATGCGTCGCCCGGGGTGACCAAATACGAGCAGGGCCGCAAATGGTCGGAGGGCTACCGGGCCGGCGGTCAGGAGGCGGTGGCCGCGACCATCGACCTGATCACGCAATTCAGCCAGGGACAGGTCAATCCGGACCTTTTCGCCCAGTACCAGCCGGGCGCGCGGCGCTTCGCCTCGATCTGGTCGGACAATGTCAGAACGGCGGATGCCTTCAACGAGCCGGGCCGGTTCACGGCGCTGATCGGGTTCGAATGGACCTCGCTCGACAAGGGCAACAACCTGCACCGCAACGTGATTTTCCGCGACGGTGCCGAAAGGGCCGGGCAGGTTGTCCCCTTTACCATGACGCCGCCATTCGGCAGCCCCGATCCGCTTGCACTGTATGAGTGGATGCAGACCTACGAGGAAAAGACCAACGGTGCGGTTATCGCGCTTGCGCATAACGGCAATCTTTCCAACGGCGTCATGTTCCCGATGGACAAGCAGTTTACCGGCAAGGCTCTGGACAAGGACTATGTCGAGCAGCGTGCCAAGTGGGAGCCGCTTTACGAAATCACCCAGATCAAGGGCGATGGCGAGGCGCACCCCTTCCTGTCTCCCAATGACGAATTCGCCGACTATTATAACTGGGACGCCGGCAATCTGGACCTGACCACCGCCAAGACAAACGACATGCTTGCGGGTGAATATGCGCGCGAAGCGCTCAAGAACGGATTTGTGCTGGAAGAAAAATTCGGGACCAATCCTTACAAGTTCGGCTTTTCCGGAGCAACAGACAGTCACACGGGCCTTGCAACGTTCGAAGAAGAGAATTTCTTCGGCAAGCACACCGGTTACGAGCCCTCGGCGGAGCGTCTGACCCACCCGTTCGTGAAAACCGAGAACGGTGAACTCTTCGCCTGGCAAATGGTATCTTCCGGCATCACGGGTGTCTGGGCGGAGGAGAACACGCGCGAATCCATCTTTGATGCGATGCAGCGCAAGGAGATCTACGCAACCACCGGACCGCGCATCATGGTGCGGCTGTTCGGCGGCTGGGAATTCACCGATCAGGACATGCAGACGCGCAATCCGGCTCTGCTCGGCTACCGCAAGGGCGTGCCGATGGGTGGCGACCTGATGCCGAAG
Source organism: Pseudomonadota bacterium (assembly GCA_039179715.1). Lineage (GTDB taxonomy): Bacteria > Pseudomonadota > Alphaproteobacteria > Rhizobiales > Stappiaceae > Roseibium. Next base: position 3,467 of record JBCDEN010000346.1, on the reverse strand, counting down.
CCGGACGCGGCCGAAGCGCCGTCTTTCATGGTCTACGCATTGCGTGACGCGGTCGGGGCGAACCTTGACCGGATCCAGATCGTCAAGGGCTGGCTCGACTCAGACGGCAACACTCAGGAAAAGGTCTATGATGTCGCCTGGTCCGGAGACCGCCAGCACGGAGGTGACGGCAAGCTGCCTGCGGTCGGCAATACCGTTGACGTGGCGAGCGCAAGCTGGACCAACACGATCGGGGCGTCGGAACTGGCGACCATCTGGACCGATCCGGATTTCGATCCGGCCGAGCGCGCCTTCTACTACGCGCGTGTTCTGGAGATCCCGACACCGCCCTGGTACGTCTATGATGCATTCCGGTATGGGGTCGACATTCCCGAAGGCGCGCCGACGGCGCAGCAGGAACGGGCCTACACATCCCCGATCTGGTTCTCGCCGGCAAGCTGATCATGCGGGATACGGAGCGTTCTCACTTTGAGGCATGTCGTTGCGGCAGGTTGTGCGTGGCGTATGATGGCAACGTCAGGGCGGTCTTCGCCTGGGCACTCCTTGCCACGGACAAATGAGGTTCCGCATGAAACTCAAAGACACGATATTCCCGGTGATCATGCTGCTCGCGCTTTTCGGCATGATCGTGATGGCGTTCAATCTTCCGGTCGGAATGGGGACGAAGCAGCTTGGCGTCCTGGTGTTCGGCGCGATCCTCGCTTTCGGTGTGTTCAATCTGGCGCTGGTGGTTCTGGACAGCGTGAAGAAAAAGGGGCCTTGAAACCGCCTGCCCGGGAAGGGCACCGGCACGGGCCACGCGATCATGCGATTTTGGCCGCTTCGGCGACTTGAAAAAACTTTGCAATGGACCGTATTGGCAGGCTGTCTGGCTGCCGTGATCGTTCCTGTCCCGCTCGTCTCCGGTGCCGATGCCTGTTCGTTCCACAACTACATGCCGTCCAGGACGGCGGTGGACTGGGTCTTGACCGGAGGGGCGGCCGTCCTTGCGCGGCCCGGCCCGGAAAACGGGTTCTCCTACACCGTTACGAAGGTTTTGCGCGGCACCGGCCAGATCAGCGCGCCACCATTCCTGATCGACAGCGCCACGCGCAGGAAACTTCTTCAAAACCCGAATGATGCCGTCTTGTTCGGCAGGAACGAGAACGGGTCCTGGATCCGGATCGCCTACGCGAATGCCGACTATCGCAAGGCGCTCGACGGTGTTGCCGCCCGGGCTCCGGATTGGCGCAAGGAAGACTACCATCCTGAGCGGTTCGAGTTGTTTTCAAGATATCTCGGACATCCGGACCTGGAGCTGAGCAAGCTGGCATTGCTGGAAATCGATCGTGCGCCCTATGTGCTCCTGCGGCAGCTCAGGTCGGATATTCCGGTTACGTATCTGACGGCGTTGCTCCGTTCCCGCGACGCCTATCCGTATCGTCCGATCCTCGCACTCCTTCTTGGGCTGAACAGATCCGCGGAGGCCAAAATCCTGATCAATGACTACATCGACCGCTCGGCCGATTGGCAGTGGGCGGAACATCTTGGCCCCTTCGCCACGGCCCTGATCGAACAGGAGGGCGTAAACGGAGTTGCCAGGCTCGAGCCCTTTCTGACCGACCCGGGACAACCGCTGCAAAAACTGGAATCCGTTGTTGAAGCGCTTGCCATCCATCACGGTGTCGGCACACCCGCAATCCGCAAGGCGGTTTTCGATGTCCTGACCGCATTCGCGGGAAGTCGTCCGGCCGGGTCCGTTCTGATCGCACGCCAGTTTTCCCAAAGGCGGAACTGGGCGTTTGGCGCCAGTCTCGAGCAGCTTCTTGAAACCAGCGAAAACCTGTCATCAGGCGGCAAGCTTGTCCTGGCCGCCTATGTCGCGCAGTCGCGCGTGAACCGCGGACAGACCGGTAAGACAACGCCACCGGTGCAATGAGGCAGATCGAAGAGTTGAAAGTTTAGTGATGTCCCGTGTTCGACAGTTTTTCAATCAGCCGCTTGTGCACTTTCTGCTGCTTGGCGCGCTCATCTTCGCCGTTTACGGCCTCTTTGCACCGGCCTCGCATTCGGAGCGGGAGCAAACGGGTGAAGACATCATTGTGACGCAGCAGCAACTCGACCGGCTGATCGAGGAATACCGCGCGACATGGCAGCGCGCGCCGGGCGCAGACGAAATCCAATCGCTCGTTGACGGATACGTGCGTGAGGAAATTCTGGTGCGCGAAGCGCTCCGGCTCGGATTGGATCAGGGCGACACGGTCATGCGCCGTCGCCTGGCCCAGAAAATGGATTTTCTGGCAACATCGGCAGCCCGCGCCCAGCAGCCGACGGAACAGGATCTTGCCGACTTCTACGCATCCAACGAGAGCTACTACCGCCGGCCCGCGCGGATCGCGTTTGAGCAGGTTTTTCTCGGTCCGGCTGCGGATGAGGAATTCGTTGCAGAACTCCGCGAGAGCCTGAGCGGCGGAGCGAACCCGGAACTGCTGGGCAAACGGACGTTGTTGCCATTCCAGGTGCGCCTTTCCGAAATGCGCCGGGTCGAGGGCCTTCTCGGCGAGGGCGCCTTTGAAAAGCTGGAAGTGTTGCCGCTCAACGTGTGGCAGGGTCCTGTCAGGTCGGGATACGGTGAACATCTGGTGCGCGTGACCGAGTACGAGGAGCCGGAAGTGCTCTCTTTCGATGTTGTCCGGGAAGACGTTGTCACCGACTGGACACAAAAGCGCGCCCAGGACATCCGGGCGGACGCGCTTGAAGCCATGCGCCAGCGATATCGCATCGTTCTGCCGGAGCCCGTGCAGTGATCCGCCAGGCCGGTCTGATCCTTGTCCTGCTGTTCGCTTCGTTCAGTGTCCAGAAGGCCGCCTTCGGCCATGCTCTTCAACCCGGTTATGCGTCGCTGGAACAGGTTGGTGGCAACACCTGGCAGGTCTATTGGCGCAAGCCCGATGTTTCCGGACGGCCCATGCCGATTGATCTGTCTCTTCCTGCCGGATGTGCCCCGCGGGCGGGTCCGGTTCCGATCGCGCGCGAAGGGGCCTGGGAAGCATCGTGGACCGCGGTTTGCGACCGACCTCTGCCGGGCGGCACCGTTTCGGTTCCGGGGCTCGAAAAGACCCAGACAGATGTGCTTGTGCGGCTTTCGCCTCTGGATAGCACCGCTATTTCCCTCCGCCTGACCGCAGCGGAACCCACCGCGATCGTGCCGGCAAAACCCGGTTCGCTCGATGTCTTTGCCGCCTATGCCGGTCTTGGTTTCGAGCATATCCTCGAGGGCTGGGATCATCTGTTGTTCGTGTTCGCGCTGCTGGTGTTGATCCGGGATTTCTGGCGGCTTGTCGGCGCGGTCACCGCGTTTACCGTTGCGCACAGCCTGACACTCGCCGCGGCAACACTCGGCTGGATTACCCTGCCGCCCGCACCCGTCGAGGCGGTGATAGCGCTTTCGATTGTTTTCCTGGCGAGTGAGATCGCGCTGAGCAGGG
>JBCDEN010000531.1:0-3591 GCA_039179715.1 Pseudomonadota bacterium | reverse complement strand
GGCCCGGTCCGGCATTTCCGACAACCCGTTGCCTGTCCGGCGCCCGTGGCTGAGCTCCGGCGGCCAGTCGGACGGCCTGTTCTCCGCTGCAATCGCCTCAAGGCCCGCCGGCTTGCGGTGAAGCGGCACTTGAAAACCGTCTGTCCGGATGCGGGAAGCGGCAACTTCAGGCTCGAAATATCCGGTGACGAAGCCCGGATCGGCGATACGGTACGCCGTGAACCGGCCCTCGAAAAACCGCCGGGCGCCGCCGGGCGTTTCGGGATCCGGCTCGGCGGCCAGGCGGCAGAGCGCGTTCAAATTCGCAGCATCGTAGCCGGGAAGGTCCGATGAGCCAAAGGAGGCGGCGTTTTCGCAAAAGCGCCGGAAAGCGGCAACGGCCTTGTGCTGGTCGTCGTTGGCCCAGCCCGCGAGATCGGTGAATTCGGCTCTCGTCAAATGAGCGGGAAGCCCCTGGCTTTGCGGCGTGGCCATGGCGGCTCCTGCAAACAAAAGCGGCGCGGCCAGAGCCGCGCCTCTCAAACTGATGAATAACCGGCGAAGAACGCTGCCCCTCGCCCACCGGTCCGTTCGCGTCATGGTTACTCGGCGGATTCGGTCGCGACCAGCTTCCAGTTCGGGTCGCGCGAATGGGTGTCGCGCGCGAATGTCCAGATATCGACCACCTCGGTCACCTTGGCCGGATCGCCGTCCACAACTTCGCCGGCCTTGTCGCGCGTTGCGGAAATCAGCTGGCTGTGGATCTTGACCGTCACCTGGGCGACCGTTCCCTTGAGGGCCGCCTCGACAATTTCCGACTTGTCGATGCCGACGAATGTCGACTCGATCGTCTCGCCGCGTTTTTCCCGGTCTTCGATTGCGCCCAGGAATCCGTCGTAGACTTCAGGTGACAGGAGATTCTTGAGTGCCTTCTTGTCGCCGTCGGCGAATGCCATCACGATCATCTCATAGGCAGCACGGGCACCGCCCAGGAATTCCCCGGGCTCGAAACTCCGGTCGACGGACAGGATCTGCTTCAGGGCACTGTTGAGCGCGGAGCCCTCCGGAGCCACCTTGTCGATCACGACATCGCCGCCCTGGCTCTGTTCCGGCATCATGTCCGCCGGCTGATCGCCCTGGTTGGGCAATGGAATGACATTGTCCTGGCCGTTGGTCTGTTCGTTGGTCTGGTCCGGTTTGGAATACGGGTCGAATGGCGGTCGCTCGTTGCCGGTGCGTTTCCCGAGAACGGATCTCAGTCTGAACAGGATAAAAACAGCAAGTCCCATGAGGACGAGATTCAGTGGGTCGAAAATTTCATTCATTTTACGTTCCGGCTACCCTTTGGAGGCATTTCAAGCCGCCTCTTGCATGTTCAGCTGAAAGCTGCCTGCTCTCGATATCTGTTACCACCTTATTTAGGGGGCTCTTGAACCAGCATCCAGACCCGAGGGCAAGACTGAAATTTCTGCAATGGTTATCTTTCCTGCGCGCGCCTGCTCGCATTTTTGTGATCGAATGTCTACGTTAGGCGAGGTCATACCCTCATCAAAGGGGCCGGAACAGCGCGGCGATTGCAGTGTTACGCTTTGAAAAACAAAGGGTTTTCTGCCGAATTACGCCTCGTCTCCAGCCAGGTTCACATATACCGGCCCGTCGTATCGGGACATGACCTGAAACAACTTATCAGACGATGGAGGTCCCGTGGGACTTTATATCATTGCCGCACTTATTTTGCTGCCCCTGATTGAAATTGCGGTTTTCATCTGGGTTGGCGGACTGATCGGCGTGCTGCCAACCATCCTTCTCACGGTCATTACGGCGATGGCAGGTACGATCATGCTGCGCCAGCAGGGGCTGTCGCTGCTCATGCGCATGCAGAGCGAGCTTGATGCCGGGCGCGCGCCGGGCAACGAGGTCATGCAGGGCGCGATGATTGTGCTGGCGAGTATTCTCCTGCTGATTCCCGGGTTCGTGACCGACGCGATCGGGCTTCTCCTGTTCATTCCACCCGTACGCTCGGCGCTTGCGAATTTCATTGTTTCCCGGTCGAACGTGGTGATCGTGCAGGGCGGTGCGGCCCATAGCCGGCGCGACGATCATGTTGTCGACCTTAACCAGGGTGACTGGTCGGAAAAGGAAGAACCGGATGCTGATGCCGCGTCTGCAAGCGGCCAGCCGAAAATCAGCCCATGGCGCGAGGGGCCCGACGACGCCAAGTCGTGACGCGGGAAGAACAGGGTCACTAAAACGTGACACAGGCTGTATGCGTAATATTTACCAGTTGAGGTTACGCCTGACCTTCTGTTTGCGGTGAATGCCGCCTGAGACGGAAGGTTCGAACCATGGGATCCGCGCGCGTCGACTGGGTCGATACGGCCAAGGGCATCTGCATCATCTTCGTCGTGATGATGCATTCGGTACTCGGTGTTGAGGCCGCCGCCGGTGACACAGGCTGGATGCATGCCGTCGTCGCCTTTGCAGCTCCGTTCCGCATGCCGGATTTCTTCCTGATCTCGGGCCTGTTCCTCGCCAACGTGATCACGCGCGACTGGAAACTCTATCTCGACCGCAAGGTCGTTCATTTCGCCTATTTCTACGTGCTCTGGATGACGATCCAGTTTGCCGTCAAAGCCCCGGTTTTCGTAGGCGACATGGGCACCATGGGCACGCTGGAATTCTATTTTCTGAGCTTCATCCAGCCCTTCGGAACCTTGTGGTTCATCTACATGCTGCCGGTCTTCTTCGTGGTCTGCAAACTTGCGCATGACTACCGCGTGCCCTGGCAGCTGATGCTTGGCATAGGCGCGCTGCTGCAGATCGCGCCGATCCATACCGGCCTGCTTCTGGTCGATGAATTCGCCTCGCGCTTCGTCTATTTCTACGCCGGTTACATCTTTGCGCCGCAGATCTTCCGGCTCGCCGACTGGGCGCGCGAACGGATCGGCGTGAGCGCCGCCTATCTCATTGGCTGGGGCATCGTGAACGGCGGCCTGGTCTATCTCGGCTGGGCGCATCTTCCGCTGATCGCCCTTGCGCTGGGCGCGGCAGGCGCCGGCGCAATCATCCTGACCAGCGCGCTGCTCGTGAAGATGGGCAGCCTGGGGTTCCTGCGCCATTTCGGCCAGAATTCCATCGTCATCTACCTGGCGTTCTTTTTCCCGATGGGCGTGACACGCGTCATTCTCTTGAAACTCGGCATTCTCGATATCGGCACGGCATCGCTGATCGTCACGATTGTCGCCTGTGTCAGTCCGATGATCCTCTACTGGATGATCCGCAAGACAAATCTGGGCTGGTTCCTGTTCAAGCGGCCGCAATGGGCCTATCTCGGCGGCACCTTCGGCCGAAAGCGCGCACCGCAAGCAGCGGAGTGAAAGGAAACGTCGGGAATTGTTCCTTTAGGACTTTCCTCCGGCCGCGCGGGCGGGCATGATCCGCGCCATGTCGACGCAAGATTCTGCCCCTGCCCTCACTGCCGACGACCACCTCATCCTGGTCGACGGTTCCACCTTCATCTTTCGCGCCTATCACGCGCTGCCGCCGCTGACGCGCAAGCCGGACGGTCTGCCGGTGGGCGCCGTCTCGGGTTTCTGCAACATGCTCTGGAAG
>JBCDEN010000099.1:0-9055 GCA_039179715.1 Pseudomonadota bacterium | reverse complement strand
GCGGTCTACATCTCCGGCGCAGGTCTCACCAACACCTATCTCGGCATGCCCGATCTTGGATTCATCTCGCTTCCGGAAATCGCGCAACACACGTCGGCGATCCGCAACACGACCAACCTTCCGATCGTCGTGGATGCGGATACAGGCTTCGGCAATGCGCTCAATGTCACCCATACGGTGCGCACGCTCGAGCGTGCGGGGGCAAGCGCCATCCAGTTGGAGGATCAGGTCAACCCGAAGCGGTGTGGACACTTTTCAGGAAAGGATGTCGTTGACCTTGCCGAAGCCCGCAGCCGGATCAGGGCGGCCGCCGACGCACGCATCGATCCGAACTTCCAGATTGTCGCCCGCACAGATGCCTGCGCAACACATGGCTTCGACGCCGCGATTGAACGCGCTGAAGCCTTCATCGAGGACGGCGCTGATATTACCTTTATCGAAGCACCGCGCAGCCTTGAGAACATCCGCGACATCCCTGCCCGGCTCCGCGGGACGCCGCAATTGATCAACCTTGTCGTTGGCGGCAAAACGCCGATCCTCGACCTGTCGGACCTCGATGACATGGGGTTTGGACTGGTGCTGTATGCCAACGTTGCCCTTCAGGGCGCGCTCAAGGGCATGCACGGCGCGCTTGCAGTGCTGAAAACGGACGGCCGCATGGACGAAGGCGACCTCGTTGCAAGCTTCGAAGTCCGCCAGAACGCGGTCCACAAGGACTTCTACGACGACCTCGAGAAAAGATATGCGGCCGATTAGAGCATCGGGCGACATTCGGAACGGGTCCACGCATGCCCGCTGTGCGGACGATGTAGACATGGCGCTCTTGTCACCCAGGGTCTGCTCTTGGTTCTCGACGGCATCTTTTGATCTTGCCTTGTCTGCGCCGCAGAACGAGCAGTCCGGCGACAACAATCAGGATCATACCGGTAACTGATTGTACGGTTGGCGCTATGCCGAAGACCAGAATGTCCCAGATCGCCACAAACACAAGATAGCTGTATTCGAATGTCGAAATGATCGCAGGAGGCGCGGCCTGATAGGCTCCGGCCAGCAAAACGCTGATCAGAATCGTGAACCCGGCGAGGACCAAAAGAACCAAGGTTTCCGCCAGACCCACATCTGCCCAATCTCCAAAGAGGTAGGGATACTCTTCGATCAGGCCGGCTCGGGGTGCGAGCCTCAGCAAAAGGACGCTGACTGTGATTCCGGCCAACATCATAACGACGTTTTGCGAGAGGGATATGGCAGCAAGCGGCGTGTCCTGACACTTTACCCGGGTCGTGATGTGGGCCAACGCATAGAAAGCTGCCCCGGTTATCGGAAGAAGCGACCAGAGTGAGAACGCATCCGTTCCCGGCTGCAAGAGCACAATGACCCCGGCGAAGCCCAGCACCACCCCCAGCCATCCGAGCGGTCCAACAGGTTCTCGAATCGCATAGGCAGACAGCAGCGCAACGAAAATCGGCGCGATGTAGTTAGCAGCCCCAACCGTCGAAAGGCTGAGGAAGGGAATTGCCGCGTAGAACGCCAGAAATGTGGTCGTGATGAACACCGCGCGCAGGATCGGCCATTTTCCGAGCGCAATGCGCCATACGCCGCGATGCATTCTTCGCGACCACAACAATACCAGGAGCATAGGGATGGCGAGAAGACCGCGCAGGGCAAAAATCTGCCAAAGTGTCATCTTGCTGCTGAATAGCTTGAACACAACATCCTGGATAGAGATCGTCAGTGCCGCTGCGATGATCAACGCCACTCCGCGCAGGATGTTTTCGGGTCTGGACGCTTCGTAGCTGTTCAAATCATTCTTCTCACTGAAAATTCCTGATTTTCAACCAATACGACAGCGTGACAATTTTGGGTATCTATTGCGTTCTGAACCGATTATTTGATAAAATTTAATAATGGAACGTGTCCCCGCATATGGCATCGAAGTCTTTCTGACCATCGTACGCGAAGGCTCGATGCGGGCTGCCGCCGAGGCGCTTGGTGTTGGTGCCTCCGCCGTGACACTGCAATTGAAGGCGCTCGAAGAGCGGCTGGGAATCGAACTGTTTTTCCGCACCACCCGCAGCATTGAACTGACCGATGCGGGGCAGGTTCTGTTCGACGCGGCGGCGCCGGCGCACCGCGATCTGGCCTACGCGATCAAAAAGACGAGAGAGATGGCGCAGTCCACGACAGGCACTTTGCGTCTGAGCTTGTCGCGTGGAGCCTACATTGCGGCTCTCGCACCGGTTCTGGACGGTTTCTTGGCGAAGCATCCCGGCATTAGCCTCGACATCTCGTGGAACGAGGAACTGGCGGATATCATCCGCGAAGGGTTCCATGCCGGTATACGCATGGGCGACGTGCTGACCCAGGACATGATTGCCGTTCGCATTACCGGGCCAATCAAGTCGGCCTTCTTTGCGTCACCATCTTACCTGAAAACAAATGGAACACCGAAAACGCCGCGAGACTTACTGGATCACCGATGTGTTCGGCATCGGCACCCGACATCTGGTGCGCTTCGCGAGTGGTGGGTTCTGGAAGACGGGCAAGAGAAGCAGATCGACCCACCCGCCCGCATGATCTTTGACTCGGCAGCAGGCGTCATCCAGGCAGCACAAGACGGACACGGCATTGGCTGGTCAATGAAAGCAACTATGGAAGACCGTCTGAAAACGGGCGAGCTGCAAGCCGTTCTCAAACGTCATGCCACGGACTTGCCCCCATTCTATATTTACTACCCAGAGCAAAACAAACGGGTCGAGTGCCTCAGATTGCTCGTCGAATTTCTGAAAGGCCGATCACGAAAGGCTTCGCAAACCTGACATTGGTGCACCGCGCAGCATCAGGATATGAGAGCTCAATACCGGCCACCGCTGTGGCCTGAATGGACGTTCGCACTTGGCACGATTTTCACTTTTGTCGGATATCGCTGACAGAACCCGTCAAGTCATCGGTGATGTCCGCTTTCCGTCAAATATTTGCCATGCAACACGGCAGCGGCGGCAAAAGAGTTTTTACTCCAGCACGATCTGTTCCAGCCTTGATGCGGCTTCCTGAAGCTTCGGCAACTGGGTGATCAGGCTGTCAATATCATGCCGCTGTCTGGGCGCATGAATGGACAGGGTCGTCATCAGGCGCCCCCTGTCGTCGCGGATCGCAACGGCGACGGCGGTCATCCCATCCATGAATTCCTCGTTGTCGACTGAAAAGCCGCGGGTCTTTGTGTCCGTCAACTCGCGTTTCAGCGCATCCGGTTCGACCAGTGTCTGCTCGGTCCGCCGTTCCAGCTCGACCGTGGAAAGCAGACGGTCCAGAACCGAAGCCGGTAGCGTCGAGAGATACATCTTGCCGCTGGCGGTGCTGTGAAAAGGCACCTGCGTTCCGATCGGCAGCTGTATGCGCAGGGGCCAGTGGGTCTCGACGCGGTCCAGATAGACCATGCCGTCGCGCCCGGGAGCTGCAAGGTTGCAGGTCTCGCCCACATCCGAGGCCAGATCCCGCATCACCCGGAGGCGCTCCGTCCTGATCCGCTGCGACGACAGTGTGTTCGTCGAGAGCTTCCGCATCCGCTTGCCCGGGCCATAGGACCGTCCGTCAAGGCTGCGTTGCAGGAACCCCTCGGTCTCGGCAGTATGCAGCAGCCGGTGAACGGTCGGCTTCGGCAATCCGACCAGTTCGCAAAGCGTCGAGGGAGCAACCGGGACCCCGGCTCTCGCGACCTCCTCCAGAATGACCAGCAAACGCAGGTTCGTCGGTATTTTTCCTGCTTCTTCTGTTTCGTGGTCGTCTGACATTTTCGGCAATCATCGGTTCGGCAGCAGCATCAACGCCAGGTCAGGGGTCAAAGACACGACGATCCAGACACTGATCAGGGCGACTAGGTACGGCACCGTATAGCGAAGTAACCGGAAATAGGGAACTCCCGTGACACCGGAGGCCACATAAAGGTTGAGCCCGTAAGGCGGCGTAATGAAACCGATGGATGCACCGACAAGGAAGATCACGGAGAAGTGGATCGGGTCCACACCGACAGAGGCCGCGATCGGAGCCAGGATCGGCGCCAGGATGATCGTGACCGGAAGGCTTTCCAGCACCATGCCGGAAACGAACACGATGATCATCGACGTGAACAGGACCGCATGGTAGCCGCCCATCGACGTCACGAAGTCGCCGATAGTCGCTTGCGCGCCCAGAAGCGACAGGATCTGCTGCATCACGACCGAGATCGCGATGAGCGGCGCGAGAATTCCAGTGATCTGGGCCGAACGGATCACGATCGACGGAACCTCCGTCACCGTGAAGCCCTGAACCACGAACATTTCGACATAGCTTTTTTCAGCAACCGGCCGATCGCCGCGTTTGCCGAGGATCTTGTTCAGCGGGTAGCTGACGAAGCCTGCGAGCATGCAGAAGCCGACGGTCACGCCGGCCGCTTCGGTCGGCGAGAACTTGCCCGTGTAAATGCCCCACAAGACCAGCCCGATGGCGAAGAAGCCAAGCCAGGCACCGAAGGCGGTTTTCAGGATGCGGTTCAGTTGGAACGGGATCAGGAACCCCCAGCCGTTCAGGCGGCAGATGATCCAGCAGGCCACCTGCATGCCGATGACCATCAGCGATCCCGGGATAATGCCCGCGACGAACAGATCGGAGATCGGCAGGTTCATCAGGAAGCCGTAGACGATGAAGATGATCGACGGCGGAATGATGATGCCGACGGTTCCGCCGGCGGCAGCCGTGGCCGCCGAGAAGCGCTCGTCATAGCCACCCTTGACCATTTCCGGATGTAGCATGGAGCCGATCGTTGCGGTCGTCGCCGAATTCGATCCGGAGATCGCGGCGAACAGCCCGCAGGCGCCAAGCGAAGCCATTGCCAGTCCACCCCGTAGCCAGCCGAGAACGGCATAGGCGAAGTCCGACAATCGTCGGGCGATGCCGGAGCGGTTGATCAGGTCTCCCGTCAGGATGAAGAGCGGCATCGCCAGGAGCGCAAAGCCCTTGTTGAAGACATTCAGCAGTTCCGCGCCGAGATTGTCGAGCGTCAGGCCAAGCACGAATGAACACCCAATGACCCAGTAGGCGATCACCAGCAGGACCGGCACGCCGATCATGAACAGGACCGTGACGCTGATTGAGATCAGGGTGACCCAGGTTGCATCGGTCATCAGGTATCCTCCCCGATCACGGCCTGCTTGATCAGCGGCTGGTTGGTGCGCCAGTTCCGGATGTCGTCCAGCAGATTTTCAATCACCCTGGCTGCAAGAAGCAGGAAGGAAAGCGGAGCGGTGATCAGGAACCACCACTGCATGACGTTGTCGGTCCCCAGCACGATCTGGAAATTGGAGGCGGAAAGCGCCGTCAGCCTCAGGGTCGTGACGAGAACGATCACCGCGAAAATGAACCAGAGCAGGGCATCAAGGCACAGGCAGGCCATCTGTCCCCATCGCGGCATTACTGATCTGAATTCGGAGAAACTGAGATGCGTGCGCAGGCGCACGTTAAAGGCTGCTCCGAACCATGTCATGATCATGAACAGAAGTGGCGGGATGGTGGTGGACCAGGGCTGCTGGTTCGCAAACACGAACCTGTCAATCACACCCCAGAAGATGATGAAGGCTATCGCCAGATAGCTCCACACCATGATCGTGCGCTCCAGATGCCGGTCGAGAAAGGGAACAAGCCGATAAATCATAACGACCAGGAACCCGCCGGCCAACGTCACAAAGGCTCCCAGGACCCAGGCCGCCTCCGATTTCAACGCATTGCGGATTTCCCAACTGTCTTGTGATGCAAAAGCGCTCAGGATCGCGCCAAGATCCGACCAGATTGCCATCTGCCCCTCCCTGTTCCGCCGGTTTTCCCGATCTGAAGACGAATGGGGCTGGCGCGTATTGGACGCGCCAGCCCGGTCAGCTCAAAGGGTAATCAGCCTCTCCACCAACGCCGCGGTTCGACGTTCTCAGGCTTCATGTCGGCCGGAACGCGGCGCGCGATGTCGTAGATTTCCTGGTAGGTGTCGATGCCACCGGCCCAGCCGTTCAGACGGTCGCGCCATTCCTGCCACAGCTGCGGCTGGAACTCGGGCGAGCACATTTCTTCCGCAAGCTTGATCTCGCTGTCCGGCAGGAAGGCCGGCCGCACGTTGTTTTCGACAAAGATCGTGTCCGGCAGCTGCGGATCGGAGAAACCGACCGTTTTCACGAGCGCAGCCTCGTTGGCTGCCTGCACGTGCGCCTGTGCCCAGTAGGCGGACTCCATGACCGCGTCCTGCAGGTTGCCTTCCAGGCTGTCGAAGACACTCGCCGACATCGACGTGTGCTCCGTGCCGCAGAAGAACTTCAGGTCGACGGACTGGCTGACGACCGGCGACATGTTGGCATAGGCCACCGCGCTCGCCCATGTCTCGGCACCGTCGATCAGGCCCTGTTTCAGGCCGTCGAGCGTTTCTTCCCAGGCAACGGGAACCGGGTTCAGGTTGAGCGCTTTCATGGCGATACGGCCGAGCTGGGTTCCGGTCACGCGGTTCTTGGTGCCGAACAGTTGCTCCAGTTTCGTCACGGTCGGACGGTCTTCCCATCCAAGCCCGAGCTGGATGCCGCGCAATTCGCAGTGGCTGAACAGGAATTTCAGGCCGTGGCGCTTTTCGAGCGGGTCACGCAGGATCTTCTGCGATTCCGGGCTGTAAAGGAAATAGTACTGGGACGCGCGGCCCGGGAACATGAACGCGTAGTCCAGGACGTTCAGATAGGGCGCGCCACCGGCCGAGTTCTGGGTCGAGGCGGCATAGATGTCGATGATTCCCTGCTGGGTCTTTTCAACGCAGGAAAGCTGACCGCAGATCTGGTTGTCGCCGATGAACTCGATACGGATTTCACCGTCCGTACGTGCTTCCAGATCGCGCGCAAATTCCAGGGCGCCAGCCCGCTCGATCAACAAGTTCCGGGCGTTGAAACCCGCCGCGCCAAACTTCAGTGTATGCTTGGCCGGCTTGGAAAAGCGCTTGTCATAGGTTGATTCTGCCGCCGAGGCGAGGTTGGCTAGGCTCATTGCACCGCCAAAGGTACCCGCTGCAAGCAGCGTCGAGCTCATCCCGTAAGTACCTGCAACGCGGAACAAATCGCGCCGAGAAATCCTGCTTAGTTTATTTACCACACTCATTGCTTCCTCCCAGTTCGCAATTTTTGAGACGTTTTGTTTCAAAAAAGGCTAGTTTATTTTGTCCTTTTTGCATAGGCTTTTTTCAAAGAAATAATTGGGAGACCAAAAATGGAGGCAGATTTCGTCGTAATCGGGGCCGGATCGTCCGGTTGCGTTATCGCCAATCGCCTGAGCGAAAATCCCTCCAACAAGGTCGTCCTGCTGGAGGCGGGTGGTCGGGACACAAACCCGTGGATCCACATCCCGGTCGGCTATTTCAAGACCATGCACAATCCGTCCGTCGACTGGTGTTACAAGACGGAGCCCGATCCGGGGCTGAATGGCCGCTCCATCGACTGGCCGCGCGGAAAGGTGCTGGGCGGGTCGTCCTCGCTGAACGGGCTGCTTTATGTGCGCGGCCAGAAAGAGGACTACGACCGCTGGCGTCAGATGGGCAATGAAGGCTGGAGCTGGGACGATGTGCTGCCCCTGTTCAAGCGCTCGGAGGATCAGGAGCGCGGTGCCGACGAGTTTCACGGAATCGGAGGCCCGCTCTCTGTTTCGAACATGCGCATCCAGCGGCCGATCTGCGATGCCTGGGTCGCGGCCGCACAAACGGCGGGATACCCCTTCAATCCGGATTACAACGGCGCGACCCAGGAAGGTGTCGGCTACTTCCAGCTGACCACCAAGAACGGGCGCAGATGCAGTTCAGCGGTTGCCTACCTCAAACCGGCGCGCACAAGAGAAAATCTCCAGATCATCACCCACGCCCTTGTCAGCCGGATAAACCTGGCCGGCAGGAAGGTTACAGGGATCACCTACAGGGACAGATCCGGCACGGAAAAATCGATCACGGTCCGGCGTGAGGTCATTCTCTCGGGCGGCGCGATCAACTCGCCCCAGGTCCTGATGCTGTCCGGCATTGGCGATCCGGACCAGTTGCGCCAGAACGGCATTGACCCGGTCCATGAACTCACCGGTGTCGGTCAGGGCCTACAGGATCACCTGCAGGCAAGGCTTGTCTTCAAGTGCAACGAGCCGACCCTCAACGACGAGGTCCGGAGCCTCTTCAACCAGGCACGGATCGCGTTGAAATATGCGCTCTTCCGCGCCGGCCCGATGACGATGGCGGCAAGCCTGGCAACGGGGTTCCTGAAAACGCGGCCGGAACTCGAAACGCCAGACATTCAGTTTCACGTCCAGCCGTGGTCGGCGGATTCGCCCGGCGAAGGCGTGCATCCTTTCTCGGCTTTCACCATGTCGGTGTGTCAGCTGCGGCCCGAGAGCCGCGGCGAGATCCGACTTGCCGGTCCGGACCCGCGCAGCTACCCGAAGATCATTCCGAAGTATCTGTCGACGGAAACCGACTGCAACACCATTGTCGACGGGGTCAAGATCGCCCGCAAGATCGCCCGTCACGCACCGCTCACGTCAAAGATCGCCGAGGAATTCCGCCCAACGGCGACGCTCGACATGGACGACTTTGAAGGAACACTCGACTGGGCGCGCCAGAACAGCGTCTCGATCTATCATCCGACCGGAACCTGCAAGATGGGAACGGATGCGGGTGCGGTCGTCGACCCGCAGCTCAAGGTGCACGGGATCGACGGTCTGCGTGTCGCGGACTGTTCCATCATGCCGGAGATTGTTTCGGGGAACACCAACGCACCGGCGATCATGATCGGCGAAAAGGCCTCTGACCTGATCCGCACAAACGCTGCGTGAAACGCCCTAAACCGTCGCGCCGCGCGTGTTCGTCTCGTGGATTTCGATCAGGGCGGGTCCCTTCCGGTCCGCGAAACGCCGAAGCGTTGACGCAAGCTCGGTGACATCGTCCAATCGTGCGGAAGGGACCCCGTAGGCCTCGGCGATCTTCAGAAAGTCCGGGGCGGATGGCGTCACGCCTTCCGGCTCGATCCCGCAT
>JBCDEN010000271.1:0-5986 GCA_039179715.1 Pseudomonadota bacterium | reverse complement strand
CTCCCGCAGCAGCGGTAGAACCTTCTTGCCCATGCGCACGAACATGTGTGCATTGAGCGATCCGCGTTTCACCGTCAGCGATTGCAGCCCGAGATAAAGGCGCAGATCGTGGTTGCCGGCGAGCAGAACAATGTCCGGTCCCGCTTTCATCAGTGCCGCGAGACAGTCGAGCAGGTCGAGATTGCTCGGGCCCTTGTCGAGGCAGTCGCCGCCGATGATGATCTGGCAGCTCTTGCCGAAGGTCGTCAGTTCGAAGTCAATAAGGCCTTGCCCGGTTCGCAGGATCACGCGCGCGGCGACCAGGGATCTGAGCAGGCTTTCTGCATCCGCGTGGAGGTCCGATATGAACACAACCGGCCTGTCGGGCCAGCCCCAGGGACCAAGCGCATTCACTTTCGAAAGGCTGTCGGCAAGGTCGGGCGCCGGTCCGCCCGCGAGCGTGAGACCCGGACCGGCATCCAGCGGCCACGGTATGCAGCTTTCCGGGATGCCCAGATTATCGGCCGCGCCAGGGGCGATCGGCGGGAGGAGCGGTATCGGGGAATTGTTGGTCATTCGTCGGTTGATCACCTTGCGTTTACGTCAGTCGAGAGCCGTGTCGAGCAGCCGGCGTTCTTTCCAGCTGCCGCTGTGGTGATGCCACGTTCCATTTTTGCTGCGTTTCAGCACGACGGGCCGGGCGTGATGCATGCTGAGGCGGCGGATATCCTCCAGGTCCAGAATGCCGATGTGATGGGCCGCATGCCGGATGGAAGCGCCATGACCGACAAAAATCCTTGCATTCATTGCGTCGGTTTCCGGCCATTTGTTCATATGCGAAGACAGACACCGCGCAACACGTGCACCCGCTTCCAATAGGCTCTCAGCGCCCTGAACCGGAAGCTTGTAGTGGCTGTCGGATTTCCAGTTTTCCGGCGGTTTCACATAACGCGGGTCGCTATCCAGAATGTCCTCGATTTCGGCAATCGTCAGATTTGCAAGGGCACCGACGCTGCGCTCGGCGAGCGCTTCATCCTCAAGGACGTGGAAGGAAGCGCCGGTTATCGCGGTCAGTTCCGCTGCCAGCGTTGCCGCCGTCTGCCAGGCACGTTGCTGGCGAGAAGAAACAATTTCCGGATCGATGCGCCAGCCCTCCGCCTCAACCAACCCGGCGACTTCAACTGCGGCTGCTTTTGCCTGCTCGTTTCCAACTGCCGTCAGGCCATAAGGCTGAAGAGCGCTCGGAGCATCGGGCTTTTGATGATAGGCGCCGTGGCGCAGCAAGATGGCAAACCGGTCGCTCATGGATGGCTCCCCAAAAGTTCGGTGCCGGCGTCAAACAGGGCGTCGAAATCGATTTGCCCCGTGACCTCCCAGACCTGAACACTCTTGAGCGCGGCGATATACGCGCCGGGATCGAGAGGCGTCGCATCGGTCCAGAACGGTCCCTGCCGTGTCTGATAGAACGGCCCCGGGCTCTTCATGACAGCGGCGAGAAGGTCCGTTCTTTCAGCAAGACCAACCTGTGTCACCGCGGTCGCTGCGCTGCTGTCGCGCGACCAGTTCAGAACCCAAAAGTCTGTCAGCTTGGCAGTGTGTGAGATCCGTCCGGGGCCATAGATGTCATCGATAAAGAGGTCGTATTTCTCTTCCAGGTGCCAGAGTTCGTCCCGCTCCATGTTCCTGAGTTCTTCTTCCCGCTCCTCGTCGATGAGACCGGCAAGGCGGGAATTGGTGACGATCGTGCCCGGATTGATGCGCGGCAGCTTCGGGATGCCGAGAGCATCCGTGTCCTTGCCGTTTTTGCGGACAAGCAGCCGGTCATTGGTCACGTATTTTGTGCCGGCAACCTCCATCAGGCGCAGCATTGTTGTCGACTTGCCGCCGCCGGACAGGCCGGAAATAGCCAATCCCTTGTGCTCCGTTCTGACGGCAGCCGCATGACAGGCGACCCAGCCCTCTCGCTGAAACCTGTTGAGGATCTGGGTGTTGATGAAGTTGATGACCTGATTGGGATGATCCTCGGTCGGACCAAAGGCGACCGCCCAGCCGGGTGCTTGCAGGAACCGGAGGCCAGTGCGGATTTTCAGAACCAGGCGTCCGTCGGCGAGGTCAGCAATCGCATCCTTGCGGCCGCTTTTGCCGGGTTCCCTTTTCCAGTCGGCAAATGCGACGTCAGTGGGCAGGTCCACCGGGCCAAGCACATGAACCGTGAGATCCGCGTCCGTGGGCACGGTGATGACGTGTTGAAAGTACCTGAGCAGTTCGGCCAGAAGCGCCCCGGACGTGCACCGCACCTCAATGACATAGCCGCCAACACTGAGGCAAACGGGATCGGACGCCCTGGTCGCGCGCTCGGGATCGAGAGCACCCAGAACGTCGTGAACGGAAATCTCGTTCATCCGCGCACCTTTGAAATCACGTGATCGGCGTAGAGGCCGGCCGCGTCGATCGAGGCACCTTCGAGGGCGCCTCTGAAGCCGCCAAACGCGGACACTTCGAAGACAATCGGGCCGTTATCCGTCAAACCGATATCGACAGTCGTGAAGTCGAGCCCGAAGGGTGCCTGTGCACGCATGGCGAGGTCGATGAGATCGCCGTCCGGTTCGAAGGGTGCATATGTCCCGCCATTAAGGATTGTCGTGTTCCAGCTGTCCGTCTGGGCCACCCGGGCATAGGTGCAAAGATACGCACCGCCCAGAAACACCAAGCCGAGATCCCGCCCGGACAGGTTCACCTTTTCCTGCAGGTACATGACCGGGTTTTCCGACTTGAAGGCCGCAATGCTGCTTTTGAGCGTGCTCTCCCCCGATGCGGCATCCATCAGCGTCATGCCGCGCGCCTTGGTCGAGTACAGCGGCTTGAACACGGCGCTGCCGAAGTGCTGCACCGCTACGAGAGCCTCCGCTTCGCTCTCCGTTACGCGGGTGGCCGGCATCGGGATGCCTGCATTCGACAGCGTCACCGTGCAGCTCAGCCGGTTGACCAGGCCGAGAATGGAAGCGGTTCCGGAGAAGATCCGGACCCCCGCGGTCTCGGCGACGCGCAGCATTTCGAGACGGTCAAGCGTCGCCGGACTGTATGCCTCGCTGATCTTCTTGATCACAAGTCCATCCAGCCCGCACAGGTTCCGGCCGCCTGCGGTCAGGCTCCGTGTTTCCAGATCCAGCGCGACTGCCGCCATGTCGATTACGCACCGGAATCCGGTCCTGTCCTCCAGCGCATCCGCAAGCGCCTCCGTCGACCACTTGCCCGGGATGCCGATGACGCCGATTTTCAGGTCAGTCAATGAAGATCTCCTTCATGGGCAGGCGAAACCTGGCTTCCTCCCCCGGCGGGCATGCAATGGTCCGTTCGATCAGGTAGCGGGCTCGCAGCCACATGCGCCGTGCGAGCTGCTTGTCGAAGATGAAGCGGGTGGAGCTGGCAAAGGACCGTGCGAGCCCGAGCGACAGACGAAAGTCGAACGTGTCGTCGCCCTGCTTGCGGGCAAAGGCTTTTGCCGAATTATAGAGTGTCATCGATGCCAGCATGATGCGGCGGCGGGTGTCTCTGTCGACAACCTGGAGCCGGTAGTTGGACACCATGAAGACCGAGACATCCTGAACGAAGTCCATGTAGCGGGACCGGTGCAGGTCGACAAAGTGGACGCGGTTTTCCCCCTGATCATAAATGATGTTGTCGGCATTGAAGTCACCATGGATATAGACGGAAAAAGGCGAGGAAACCGCAGTTTCCCGCCGGGCTGCTTCCTGTACAAGGCTGTCCAGCGAAGGGAGCTTGTGTCCGGCAAACTGAACGGGTGTGTCCCGGAATTCCGGATGGACACGCCGCACCTCGTTCAGGCGCCTGACCAGCTGCTGCATGCTGCCGAGTTCAGCCGGTTCCTGTGTTTTCGTCTGCTTCCAGACATCCTTCAGTGTTCTGGAGAGGCATGCGAGCGCCTTTTCGCAATGTTCGGCGGGCTCGTTCAGGACGATGTGCTCGAAGGTCATACCCGGCAGGTGTTCGATCAAGAGCGCAGCCGACCGGTCGCGTTTTTCGTAGGACAGGATCTTGGGTGCGAGACCGGGATAAATCGCGTGCCAGCTTTTGACTCCCTCGCGCTCTTCCTTCACCTTGTTCTTTTCGCCGTCCTTGAATACCGCAGCGACCTCTTCCGTTTTCCGGTTCTTGATCGCGGATATGGAACTGCCCGACCTGGTTTCCGCGATTGTCTCAATCTTCAGTCCTGCTCCGTTGGTGTCGAGATCCGACGTGAGATTCTGGAGCGCGAAATACCGCTCCAGATTGACCGCCTGGCCGATATTGGCGGATATCGCCGCTTCGCTGATCGCCTTCAGAGATTGCCCCATTCGCTGGAATTCGTTGGCGACCAGCAGACTGTTTGCAATATCCGCTGGCCGCAATTTGGGATCGCGCATGTCCCGCGTGTAAATCTTGAACAGTTTCCTGTAATCGGCCTCGATCTTTTTCTGCAGTTCGCCGATCTCGATCGCCTGTTCGCTGTCATTGCCAAGAAAGGCTGCCTCGATCTTGCCGACCCCTTTGCGGACGAGCCGGATCATCGCCGGATAGCGGGTTGGAACCAGCGTCTCAAACGTGTCGATGCGTTCCACGTGGCGCAGGGACAGGCGGGCGAGATTGGCAATGCGCTGAAGATCCGTCGCGATGCATTCCACGCTCCGGAGTGTCAGGTGCTTCCGGTTGCCGGTCTTCGTGTTCGCCAGATGCTGGATGCAGGCGGCGTGGATGCGCGATTTCAGATTATGGGCGTAGCCGGCGCGATCGAGAATGCGCCTGGCATACGCAATCGTCGGCGTCTTGAAAAAAGCCTCGAGCTGAAGCAACTGGCCGTCAATCTCCGCGCACAGGAAGTGGAGATTTTCCCGGATGGTTTTTGGCAGGTTAGTCATTAAAGGGTCCGAGATAGACTTCGGCGTTCCGCCTACATCCAAGTGAAAACAGTTTTGTGACATAAAACGGACGCAGATGCTGTGCGTCCCGCCCGGTAATCCAGCGTGTCGCCGTCTGGTGCGGGTCGGGCGCCGGTCCGAGCCGGGGTTCGTAGGTATCCGGGACACTGCATTCAAAGACAAAGTCGAGTTGATGCTGGCGTTCCGCACCATCTGCCTTTTCCCGATAAACTTCAGCGACATGCAACAATTTCGAGACGGAAACATCCGCCCCGATCTCTTCCCGGCACTCCCGTTTCAGCGCCGCGAGCAGGTCTTCGCCCGGCTCCTGTTTTCCACCGGGCAAGGTGAAGTACCTGCCCTTTACAGGGTGTTGTTTTTCCTGGACCAATAAATTTTGCCCACTCAGGATAAAAGCCCGGGGTGTGGACCGGATGCCCGGCCTGAAAACGGGGTGATTCGGATTTTCCGGAACAGAAATCGCTCCATCTCCCTGCCGCCGCGTCGAGGTTCAGGGCGCGTTGATGCGGCGGATTGATGTCGCACCCGACGTTCCTCGGCAAGACCATAAGCCGAGTATAGGTGAATCGCGCCTGAAACGCCGCAGCCCCTTATCGAATGTTGTGAACAACGCTGTCCGGCGCAGACTTTCCGGATGCGGTCTGCGTGCCGCAGGTCAGATGTCCGGTCCTGACGACCGGCTTTCCGTTGTCGGGTCGACCTCGTTTCGCAACGTTTCCAGTGCCCGCATCCGTTCCTGGGCGCGCTTCTGGTTCTCGCGCGTGACCCCTGCGATCAAAACCTCGGAAATCGCCATCAGGGCCAGCGAAGAATCCCAGGGGGAGGGCACCGCGACCCTGGCCGGCAGTACGAAGCTGGCGATGCGGCCGACGGGCGACATCCAGCTGTCCGTCACCAGCGCAACGGTTGCCCCTTGCCGTGCGGCGGCTTCGGCAAACTGGATGATCTCGGTCTGATAGCGGCGAATGTCGAAAATCAGGACAACATCCCTGGGCCCGATGCCGAGCAGCTGATCCAGCCAGTTTCCCTGCTGGCCGGCAATGTGATTGACGCCCGAGCGTACGATCCTG
>JBCDEN010000069.1:0-10578 GCA_039179715.1 Pseudomonadota bacterium | reverse complement strand
GCACCCAGATACTGTTGTCGCTCCTGCCGTCCCTGCTTCCCGATGGCCCGGCGGCCCTCGCCTCGCCAACCTATGCGAGCCACAAGGAGGTCTGGCAAAGGGATGGCAGGGATCCGGTCGAACTTTCCAGCGTCTATGCACTTCCTGCCGAAGCCAGGATTGTTGTTCTGGTGAACCCGAACAATCCCGATGGCCAGCTCATTGATGTGAAAAGCCTCATCGAAATCGCTAAAATCCTGACTGAACGGGACGGATTTCTGGTGCTGGACGAAGCCTTCGCCGATGTCATGCCGGGGGCGAGCGTGTTGCCGCATGCGGGCGAACAAAACATCGTCGTGCTGAGATCCTTCGGCAAGTTTTTCGGTCTGGCCGGCCTGAGGCTCGGTTTTCTTGCCGGTCCCAAGGAGATCGTCGACCGCCTCGGCGCGCATCTGGAAAGCTGGTGCGTCAGCGGGCCTGCCCTGGACATCGGGACACAGGCGCTGCGCGACCACGAATGGCAGGAAAGGATGGTCCGCCGCCTTGCCGACGAAATGGCGGATCTGACAATCACGCTGTCGGAGCATCAGCTGAGTGTCTTTGGCGGCACCCCTCTCTTCGCCCTGGCCGGCTTGCGCAAGGCAACCGCGTTGCACGAGGCTCTGGCGCGGCGGCATATCTGGACGCGGATTTTCGACTATGCGCCGACATGGATCCGCTTCGGTCTTCCAGGCGGTGCGGAAAACCTCCAGCGATTGTCCGACGCTCTTGGAGAAGCGCGCAGAGAACTCTGACGTCCGTTTGTCCATGGGACAGAAGGGAAAAGCCTGTTTCCCTTTTCCGGGAATTGCTCTAGGTGATGGGCCCATAAATGAGACTGAAATGGCATGCGAATTGGCGAGATCCCGTCAGGAAGGGTGTGCTGAGCGGGCTTCCTGCCCGGCCAGCCAAGCTGACGCCGCGGGGTGAGTCCATTTCCATGTCCTCCGGATTTGACCGGCTTGCGCCTCCTCCGCGTTGCGAAAGGCTTGAAAATGAGGGACATTTCCTGCGCTTCCGCGCCTTGATGAGACGCAAGCCGCCTCAAACCCTTTCGGCCTCATTTATGGGTCCATCACCTAGCAAAAATCCATGCTGATCTACGAAAACGCTTTGTGGTTGCTTCTCGCCGCGCTGCTGCTCGACGCGGTTGTCGGCGATCCGGACTGGCTCTGGCGCCGCCTGCCGCATCCGGTTGTCTGGATCGGAAAGGTGATCTCGTTTTTTGACGGGAAGCTGAACCAAACATCACTGGGTTCCACACGCAGAAAAAACGCCGGAACTGTTCTGCTTGTCGTACTCGTTCTCGGCGGCCTGATCCTGGGCGCAGTCCTGCATCTCGTGCTCGCCAGCATCCCTTTCGGCAGCGTGTTTGTTGTCATCATCGCCGCTGTTTTCATTGCGCAGAACAGCCTTTACCGTCACGTTGCCGCTGTCCGCGACGGACTTGAAAGCGGCGGCCTGGAAGGTGGCCGCAAGGCGGTTGCCATGATCGTTGGCCGCGATCCGGAGCAGCTTGATGAAGCCGGTGTCTCCCGGGCAGCGATCGAGTCCTGCGCTGAAAATTTCTCCGATGGTGTGGTCGCCCCTGTCTTCTGGTTTGCGCTTCTGGGTCTGCCAGGCCTGCTCGCATACAAGGCCGTGAACACCGCCGACAGCATGATCGGACACAAAAACGAAACCTATCAGGACTTCGGCTGGGCATCGGCGCGGTTCGACGACCTGATCAACCTGCCGGCCTCCCGTCTGTCGGGTCTGTTCATTGCGCTGTCGGCACCACTCGCGCACGGGTCTCCCGCAAGGAGCCTTCGGTGCATGGTCAGGGATGCGGGAAAACACAGATCACCCAACGCCGGCTGGCCAGAAGCAGCGATGGCTGGCGCGCTCGATATCGCCCTTGCCGGACCACGCGCCTATCCCGGTTACACGGTAGACGATCCCTACATGAATGAAGCTGGCCGCAAGCAGGCGACAGCGAACGATATTGACCGGACAGTCTTTGTGATGATTGGGGCGTGCGGAGTTCAGGCGCTGCTTGTTCTGGTGTCGGCAATTTTTCTGCACTGATCCCACCAGACTTCTTGTTGACGGCCTATGAGCCGCCTGCCGCGGCGATCTCGTACATTGCATCGACGTCCAGCACGTTTCCCAGATGCGCCGCCAGATCATCCAGTATGCGGTCGATGCTTCTTTCATAAGCCAGATCGGAAGATGCCCCGAGCGAGGCCAGATAGGCTGCACGGAAGCTGTCGCTGGTGAAGAGGCCATGGACATAGGTTCCGCAAACCAGCCCGTCCGCCGAGACCGCCCCCTCGGCTCTGCCGTCTTTCAGCCGCATCATCGGGCGGTCGCAGTCCGCCCCGGCGGTTTTGCCGATATGGATCTCGTAACCGGCAAACGCAGCGCCGCTGCCAATATGCGTTCCGTGCGCATGAACGGTGGATTTGTCAGGTGTGAGCACGGTGTCGACATCCAGAAGCCCGAGACCTTCCACTTTTCCCGGTGAGCCCTCGATGCCGGCCGGATCGGAAATTGTTTTTCCAAGCATCTGATAGCCGCCACACACTCCGAGGATCTGCCCTCCGCGGCGATGATGGGCGATGAGATCGATGTCCCAGCCCTGCCCGCGGAAAAACGCCAGGTCCCCGACCGTCGATTTCGACCCCGGAAGAAGAACGACATCGGCATCACCTGGAAGCGGGTCTCCGGCGCGCACCAGTTCAAGCGTCACACCGGGTTCGAGCCGAAGCGGATCCAGATCATCGAAATTGGCAATCCGGGAGATCACAGGCACAACGATCTTGATGTTGCCCTGCCCGAAACCGTCTTCAAGCCCGAGTGCGTCTTCCGCCGGCAGCTTTCCCGCATCGGCAAACCACGGCACGACGCCAAGCCCGCGCCATCCGGTCCTGACGGCAATCTCGCGCATACCGTCGTTGAACAGCCTCGGATCGCCCCGAAAGCGGTTGATGAAAAAGCCTCTGATCCTGTTTTGCTCTTGCGGTTCAAGCACCGCATGTGTCCCGACCACGGATGCGATTACACCGCCCCGATCAATATCCGCGCACAGGATGACAGGCAGATCGGCCGCTTCCGCAAACCCCATATTGGCAATGTCACCGGATCTGAGATTGATCTCGGCCGGACTGCCTGCCCCCTCGACCAGAACCAGATCCGCTTCTGAAGCAATGGTTGAAAAACTCTCCAGAACCTTCGGCAAAAGAGTGTTTTTCTGCTTTCCGTATTCCCGGGCTCGCATGGTGCCAAAGCGTTTGCCCTGGACGATGACTTGCGCTCCTGTGTCGGTCTCCGGCTTTAACAGAACCGGGTTCATGTGAACCGAAGACTGAGCCCGACAGCCAAGTGCCTGCAGCGCCTGCGCCCGGCCGATTTCGCCGCCATCTCCCGTAACGGCAGCGTTGTTCGACATGTTCTGCGGTTTGAAAGGGCGAACGACAAGCCCCCGATTGGTGAAAAGGCGGCACAGTCCGGCAACGATGAGGCTTTTGCCCACATTCGAACCGGTTCCCTGAACCATGAGCGCCGGCGTGTTTCCATCCGCACCGGAGCGCTTCATGATTTCGGGTCGCCCTCGACCGGCGCGGCGCCATAGGGTCTGAATTCTGCCGGAACCGGCAGGTTGGCGAGACGCAGTTCGAGCAACAGCCTTATGGATGGCCGCACCGCGAACAGGAACGATCCGATCAGAAACAGCCAGGTCCCGGCAAATACGAACTTGGGAAAGAAGAACAAGATGCTCCCGGCGATGAAGGTCAACGCGGCCAGAAACTCCACAATGGTTCTGTAGAGTTCGTATTTGCGCACCAGTTCGGCATGATGAGGCGACGCGGAGCGCAGACCGTCATCGAAAAGCTTGCTCATATGCGTCCAATCCTTCCTGCTTCACGTCTGTTGCCTGCGGGCCGGCACCCCGCTCAAAACTCGATTCCTTCCTGCGGCTTCACACCGGACCGGAAAGGATGCTTCACCTGCGTCATGTCCGTAACGAGGTCGGCGATCTCGATGAGTTCATCCTTCGCATTGCGGCCGGTCACGACGACATGAACATCGTCCGGTTTTTCGTTCTTCAGAAAATCGACCACCTTGGCAATGTCGATATAGTCGTAGCGCAGGACGATGTTGAGTTCATCGCAAAGTACCAGACGGTAGTCCCCGGATGTGATCATGTCCTTGGCCGCTTCCCAGGCCTGCTCGGCGGCGTCGATGTCGCGCTGCCTGTCCTGCGTTTCCCAGGTGAACCCTTCGCCCATGCGCTTGATCGTGACGAGATCGGAAAACCGTTCCAGTGCCATGCGCTCACCGGTTTCGATCCGGCCTTTCACAAATTGCACGACCCCCACCTTGTGGCCATGGCCGAGCGAGCGGAACACCATTCCAAAGCCTGCGGTCGACTTGCCTTTTCCCTTGCCCGTGTGAACGATCAGCAGCCCCTTTTCGATGGTCTTGGTCGCCATGATCTTGTCGCGCGCGGCCTTTTTCTTGCGCATTTTCTCCGCGTGACGGGCGTTCAGTTCATCTTCGGTCAGCTCGGGCTTTTCGCTTTCGGCAGTCACGGCTTCGGTGTCCCTTCAAAACTCGTCTTCAGATCGTTCAACACAGCATGGGTCGAATTGCGCCTCGGCGTCCAGAGGCCCCGTTCAATTGCCTCCTGAAACCTGGACAACATCTCGCCATACCCGGCGGGATTGGCATCCAGCAGGAAGTCCCTTACGTCAAGATTGTCGATATAGGCGTCGTAGAGCTGATCAAAATGATGATCGCCGACGGCGGTCGTCGTTGCAGAAAAGGCAAACAGGTAGTCGAGCGTGGCGACCATTTCGAACGCCCCCTTGTAGCCGTGCCGCATGACACCGCTGATCCACTTCGGATTGGCAGCGCGGCCGCGCACGACCCTGCCGATTTCCTCCGAAAGAGTTCGGATCACCGGACGTTCCGGGCGGGAGTGGTCGTTGTGGTACACCTTCGGCGCCACCCCCTTCAGCGTTTCGACGGTCGCCGCGAGGCCACCTTCAAACTGATAATAGTCGTCGCTGTCCAGAAGATCATGTTCGCGGTTGTCCTGGTTATGGAGAACCGCGTCCACTGACGACAGGCGCGCCGTCAGTTCGTCTCTTGCACCTTCCCCGCCTGCACCGCTGCCATAGGCGTATCCGCCCCAGCCCAGAAACGTCTCGGCGAAATCCGCACGTTGCTGCCAAATGCCTTCGTCTATCAACGCCTGAAGTCCGGCTCCGTAAGCCCCGGGTTTGGAGCCAAAGACACGAAAGCCCGCGCGCCGGGTTGCCTCGCCAATCTCAACGCCTTCCGCCTGGAGCTTGAGCGACTCGAATGTCATATGCGCGGCAATCGGGTTTGCCTCCACCGGCTCGGACAGAGCGCCGACGGCCCGCACCGCGCTGTCGAACAGGTCCATCTGGTGCGGAAATGCATCGCGGAAAAAGCCCGACACCCGCAAGGTCACATCTATGCGCGGACGGCCAAGTTCCGACAGTTTCAGGATCTCAAACCCGGTGACCCTGCCCGATGCCTGTTCCCAGACCGGCCTGGCACCAATCAGCGCCAGGGCCTGTGCGATATCGTCTCCACCCGTGCGCATGTTGGCCGTGCCCCAGCAGGTCAGCACCAGGGATCTTGGCCAATCGCCCTCGTCCTGAAAATAGCGGTCGGCAAGAAGGCCCGCCGATTGCCAGCCAAGCCGCCAGGCTGTCTCGGTCGGGACTGCGCGGACGTCGACCGAATAGAAGTTCTTTCCGGTCGGCAGCACGTCCGGACGTCCGCGCGAGGGCGCACCGGACGGCGCCGGTTCAACGAATTTGCCGCCAAGGGCGGTCAGGACCGCAGCCGTTTCCGAAGGACCCGAATCCAGTACGGACTTCCGGAGCGTGGTTCCGATCTCGTCGAGAACCGCCCGGGTTTCATGCCAATCGGGTTGCGCATCGCGCGTACCCGCAATGAGATCGCGGCACAGGAGCTCCAGCCGTTCGACGGTGTCGCCGTTCGATCGCCAGGGCGCATCCGTAAGCGCCAAAAGCGCGTCCGGCCGCGCCCCGGACCAGGTCAGCGAAAAGTTACAGTCAAGCGGGTCGAAATCACCGAAGGAAAGATCCCGCGACAGCGCGCGTTGCAGGCTCTGCTGCTGTGCTTCAGTGCCCCTTGGCAACCGGGCAAGTGCTGCCAGAAGGTCGACCAGCTGATCGCCTTGCGGGCTCTGCCCGAGAATGTGAAGACCGTCGCGGATCTGGAGTTCTTTCAGATCGCACAAGTGTGCATCGAGACGGGCGAGCCGCGTTTCTTCGTCCATCTCCTCGTCGAGCCCGATATCCCGGTCCAGACCATGACGGATCGCCGCGTCGAGGATTTCGCGCGTCAGGAGCTTCAGGCGGCGCGGATCGACACCGCTGGCGAGATAATACTCATCCAGCAGCGTTTCCAGCTCTTCGGCAACGCCGTGGCTTTCGGCGCGCGTCAGGGGCGGTGTCAGGTGATCGACAATGACGGCAGACGTCCGCCGTTTCGCCTGCGCCCCTTCGCCGGGGTCGTTGACGATGAAGGGATAAATGTTGGGAACCGGCCCCAGAACCGCTTCGGGGAAGCAGTCTTTCGACAGCGCAAGCGCCTTGCCCGGCAGCCATTCGAGATTGCCGTGCTTGCCAAGATGGACAACCGCATCGACGTCAAAACTCAGCCGCAGCCAGATGTAGAACGCGAAATAGTTGTGCGGGGGCACCAGATCCGGATCGTGGTAGGTCTCCTTCGGATCGATGTTGTAGCCGCGTGCCGGCTGGATCCCGACGACCTGATTACCGAAGCAATGCAGCGCAAGCCGGAATTTTCCATCGACCACGTGAGGATCGTTTTCCGGCGCGCCCCACCGGTCCGATAAGGCCTTTCTCAATCGCTCCGGCAAACCTGCATAGACGCGCTGATAGTCGAACAGCGACAATTCCTCGTATGCCCGCCGGTCCAATCGCCCGTCCAGCGCATTGGTGACCCCGGACGCGAGCACATCCATGAGATCCACAGAGGTTTCAGGCGCGTTTCCGATCTCATAGCCTGCGGCACCCATCGCGCCGAGAAGCGCGGCGCAGGATGCGGGCGTATCAAGACCGACGCCGTTGGCAAGGCGGCCGTCCTTGTTCGGATAGTTCGCCAGGATCAGCGCCGTTTTCTTGTCTGCCTCGGGTTTGCGGCCAAGCGCTGCCCAGTTCGCGGCAAGGCTGGCAACGAAATCGATCCTGTCGGCAACCGGCGTGAAACGTGCCGGCGTGGACTGGGTTGCCTCATCAAAGGTGCCTTCCTCCTTGAAGGAAACGGCACGCGTCAGGATACGACCGTCCACTTCCGGCAGGACGACATGCATGGCAAGATCCCGGATCGACAGACCCTGATCGCTTTCTTCCCAGCCCTCTTTCGAGGACGATGAAAACACCACCTGAAACACGGGTTTGTTGATCCTGTCGAGCGGTGTCGGCTGGTGCGCTCTGCCCGCTTTTGACACGGCAAAGGCTGTTCCGTTCAAAACGACGTCGGGCTTGGCGCCCTCAAAAAGGCTTTCCAGAATTGCAACGGATTCCGCTTCCTTCAAGCTGGATACGAAGACGGGCAAGGCATTTATACCTGCCAGGTCAAGTGCCTCGACCAGTGCATCTATGGGTGCGGTCTGCGCACCCTGGATCAGCGCCCGGTAAAACGTGATGGCGGCGACCGGACGGGACATGTCGGCCCAGGCCGCCTTCAGGTCTCGGAGACCGGGCGCGGCCTCTCCCTTCAGGTAAACACCGGCCCGGGGGAGCGGAACCGGATGCGCCGGCTCGTCGGCAAGGCCGATCAGGAAAGCGGCGTAACGCAGCGCATTGGAGTAATTTTCCGCACCTCCCTCCACACAATAGCGCCAGAACCTGCGAACCTCGTCGGCGGCGCGCGTCGAATGGGCTGTAAGGGCGTCGTCCCACTTGTCGTCGCCCGGGACGACGATCAATTCGCTGCCGTTTGCCCGGACTTCCTCGCCGATGCGCTCAAGGCCGTAGCGCCAGTATTCGACCCCGCCCAAAATACGCAGAACCACGAGCCTCGATCCCCTGATCGTCTGCTCGGCATAGAGATCAACCGAATAGGGGTGCGACAGCGCCATCAGGTTGGCAAGGCGCAGGCTCGCACGATCGCCGCCCAGTCCGGCATGCGAGGATGCAAAGCTGCCGAGTTCGGTATCCGCCGCCGACAGGAACACGATATCTGAGGGCGACTGTCCGAGATCGACGGCATCTCCCCCATCGTCAATCCGTCGTGTCTGACTGGCCAGTATGTGCATGCGTGCGGGTCTTCTTCTTGTCTGGCGCGCCGGGCGGCAAGGCTATTTCAAGTTGGCCGGGGCCATATCGTGCTGCGCAGTCAGGCTGCGGCTCTCACGCCGCCGAACAGCGCACGAACGGCATCGAGGTCAAACCCTTTCAGACCGATCACGACCAGCTTTCCGGAGCTCTCCGCACCTGCCGCAAACCAGGTTTCCACCCTGGGACCAACGGCCTGCACCATGGCCGGCGCGGACTTGCCTTCAATCGCAACGGCCCCCTTGATGCGAAGCACGCCCTTGAACGCCATGCCTTCGAGCACTCTTTCCTCAACGGTTTTCAGGCTTTGGAACACCGGCACGTCGATGACAAAACTTTCGAAATCGTCGTGGTGGTGATGGTCGTGGTCGTGGTCATGATGATCATGATCGTGATCATGAACATCGTCGTGGTCGTGATCGTCGTCATGATGGTGGTGATGGTGTTCATGCCGTCCGGCCATGTCGTCCTCGGCTGCTGACTGTCGGCCGAGCAGAACCTCGATGGGAAGCGTGCCCTTCTCGGAGGTGACGATATGAACCGCGGAACGCACATCCGCCTGGATCTTTTGCTCCACCGATTTGAGCGTGTCGCCGGAGACCAGATCGGCCTTGTTCAGAACGACGAGGTCGGCGCAACGAAGCTGATCATGGAACAGCTCTTCCACCGGGCTCTCGTGATCGAGCGCTTCGTCGGCGGCGCGCTGGGCCTCAAGCGCGTCTTCATCCAGGGCAATGCGACCTTCCGCGAGAGCGGCTGCATCAAGGACCGTGACAACACCGTCGACGGTCACTTTCGTCTTGACGCCCGGCCAGGAAAACGCGCGCACGAGCGGCTGGGGCAATGCCAGCCCGGAGGTTTCGATCACGATGTGTTCAGGTGGTGTTTCGCGCGCCAGAAGCATTTCCATGGTTGGAAGGAAATCGTCGGCGACGGTGCAGCAGATGCAGCCATTGGTCAGTTCCACGACTTCTTCCGCAGCGCAGTCCGGATCAGCGCAGCCATTCACCAGCGAACCGTCGAATCCCATGTCGCCGAACTCGTTGACGATCAGTGCGATCTTCCGCCCGTTGGCGTTCTGCAGCAGATTGCGGATCAGCGTCGTTTTTCCGGCTCCCAGAAATCCCGTGACGATCGTCGCTGGAATTTTTTGTCCTTTTTGCGGGCTCAAAGTAGTCATAATGCAATGTCCATGTGCGGGTTGGGTTTCATCAGCAAGGGCAGTCCGGCGGCGACAAACACGACTTGACCGCACGCGTCAGCAATATCCTGGTTGAGACGCCCCTGCGCATCGCGAAACGACCTGGACAGTCTGTTGTCCGGCACGATCCCCATACCGACCTCGTTCGATACGAAGATGCTGGCGGACGGCAGTTCGCGCACAGCCTCGCAGAGCCTTGCGGTCTCGGCGGCAATATCTTTTTCGGCAAAGGTCAGATTGGACAGCCAGAGTGTGAGGCAGTCAACAAGCACGACGCACCCTGGCCGGCATTCACGCGCAAGGACATCTGCAAGATCGATCTGCTCTTCAATCGTCTGCCAGCCGTCGCCGCGCTGGCGCTTATGCGCCGCGATACGCTCAGCCATCTCGGCATCGAAGGCCGCGCCTGTGGCAACATAGATCTTCTGAAGACCGGATTTGGCCGCGAGTTTTTCGGCAAACCTGCTCTTGCCGGAACGCGCGCCTCCAAAGACCAGAGTGGACCGGGGTCCTGTTCGTTCAATCACAATTGTCTCCCGGCCGTCCACCCGACAGCTGTATGGGTTGATCTCCTGACGGCCGGTCTCCTGGCTCACGGCTGGTGGCCTCCTGCACCCCTTCCCGGTCCGCCGGACCAGTGGCTTTTGTGCAATCGCTCGCCGTTTACAGTTGCGGGGGCAGCTCCGGACTGGCGCGGAACGCAGTCACCGGATTCCCGTTTCATCCGGATCAGGCCAAGCCCTTTCCGGAACCGTCGGAATCTTTCCTAAACTCATATTCTGCGGGTGACAAGCGTCGGAAATCGCGATGTTGAAGAATGCAGTTGCAAGAGGGGCATCGCGGCCAAGGCAATTCTCCGCGTTTTCAAGAAGTGTGCATCCGTCTCAACGCCGTCGCTCTCGTTCGTCCCCACATCCAATGAACGTTTCTAGGCGTTTGTTTCTAATAGTCTTTTCCACACGGAGCACAGAAAAATGACAGCGGAAAGAAAAAAACGCATGCTGGGGCTTG
>JBCDEN010000237.1:0-6281 GCA_039179715.1 Pseudomonadota bacterium | reverse complement strand
TGCAGGTGGAGCTGTCCGAGGGCGTCAAGGTACGCGTGGTTCGCTCCATGGTGCAGGAAGTGCGCTCCAAATCAGAGCCCGCCAAAGAGAACGCTTGAGAGAACGGCCCGCTCCGATCTATTTGCCGGCCGGACATGGGTCCGACCGGCCGTATTAAGGCTTGAACATGCTCCATTTCGCCCGTTGGAAAATTGTGCTGATCCTGGTCGTCGTCGCTGCAGGTTTCATCGCGACGTTGCCAAATTTCTTCACGGCCAAACAACTGGAAGGCTGGCCTGACTTCCTGCCAAAAAACCAGATGGTGCTGGGGCTCGACCTACAGGGCGGTGCATATCTGCTTTATGAGGTTGACCAGGCGGATTACATCGCAAAGCGCTTTGTGTCCCTTGAAAGTGAAGTGCGCAATGCCCTTCGGGAAAACCCGCGGATAGGGTATACCGGACTGGACGCAAGGCAGGATTCGGTTCAGGTCAGGATCAGGGACCTGACGCGGCTGGATGAAGCCCGAGAGCGCTTGGAACCTCTGGTAAATCCTCTCGTTTCCAACCTGTTCGGCGGTCAGCCGGTTGACGAATTCGACATGAGCGTCGAGGACAATGGCCTGATCCGCTTCACCTATTCCGAAGCGGGCCTCGACAACCGTCTCCAGGCGATCGTGCAGCAGTCGATTGAGGTTATCCGCCGCCGCGTTGACGAACTGGGAACGACGGAACCGAACATTCAAAGGCAGGGCACCGACCGGATCCTGGTTGAAGCGCCAGGCGAGGGCGACCCCGAACGCCTGAAGGATATCATCGGGACCACGGCCAAACTGACCTTTCATCTGGTTGACCGGAACATGACCGGTGAGCAGGCCATGCAAAGCAGGCCGCCGGCAGGCACGTCCGTGTTCATGTCCGTTGATGATCCGCCGATTCCGTATCTTCTCGAAACGAGGCCTCTTCTGGAAGGCGAGGATCTGGTCGACGCCCAGGTTGCCTTCGGTCAGTATTCGAACGAACCTGTCGTGACCTTCCGCTTCAACCAGTCGGGTGCGCGGGAGTTCGCAAGGGTAACGACCGAGAACGTGAACTATCCGTTCGCCATCGTACTGGACGAAGAAGTCATCTCGGCACCCGTGATCCGCGAGCCGATTATCGGCGGATCAGGGCAGATTTCCGGCGATTTCACAATCGAGGCCGCGCAGGACCTTTCCACGCTGTTGCGCGCGGGCGCGCTTCCGGCGCAATTGACCGTGATCGAGGAGCGTTCCATCGGGCCGGGCCTTGGCGCGGATTCGATCGAGGCGGGCCAGATCGCATCGATCATTGCGGGCGCCGCCGTCATCGTCTTCATGATCCTGGCCTATGGCCGGTTCGGAATCATTGCCGATCTGGCGCTTATGACGAACATCTTCCTGATCTTCGGCGCGCTGACCGTGCTCCAGGCAACGCTCACATTGCCCGGCATTGCCGGTATCGTTCTGACCATCGGTATGGCAGTTGACGCGAATGTTCTGATCTTCGAGCGAATACGCGAGGAGTCCCGGGCCGGTAGATCGGTCATATCGGCGATCGACGCCGGCTATAGCCGCGCGCTCGGCACCATCCTCGATGCCAATATCACCACGCTGATCGCGGCCGTCATCCTGTTCCAGCTTGGTTCGGGACCCGTCCGTGGTTTCGCCGTGACGCTCGCGATCGGAATTTTCACGACTGTCTTCTGCGCCTTCACCTTCAGCCGTTTGCTGGTCGCGCTGTGGATACGCCGCCGCCGTCCATCCGAACTTCCGATCTGATCCGGGGAAAAAGAAATGTTGCTAAGACTCGTTCCGGACAACACGCATATCAAGTTCATGTGGCTGCGGAAGTTCAGCTTTCCGTTGTCGGTCATTCTTGTCATCGCGTCGCTCACCGGCTTTTTCACCGTTGGAATGAACTACGGGATCGACTTCAAGGGCGGCACGATCATCGAGATCAAGACGGATGGTCCCGCTGATATCGGTGCCATCCGCTCCGAACTGTCAGCGCTCAATCTG
This sequence comes from Pseudomonadota bacterium, assembly GCA_039179715.1. Lineage (GTDB taxonomy): Bacteria > Pseudomonadota > Alphaproteobacteria > Rhizobiales > Stappiaceae > Roseibium. Next base: position 4,264 of record JBCDEN010000237.1, on the reverse strand, counting down.
GGTGACGTGCAGGTGCAGGAATTCGGGGCTCCCGACGATATTCTGATCCGGGTCGAGGAACAGCCGGGCGGGGAACTCGCCCAGCAGACCGTGGTGCAGAACGTGCGCACGATCTTTGCGGATGACAACGTCGATTTCCGCCGTGTCGAAGTCGTCGGTCCGCGTGTTTCGGGTGAACTCGCCCAGGCCGGTGCCATTGCGGTGGCAGCGGCGCTCCTCGCGATCATGATCTATATCTGGTTCCGCTTCGAATGGCACTTTGCCGTCGGTGCGATCCTGACGACCGCGAACGACGTTGTGGTGACCATTGGCCTGTTCGTACTGTTGCAACTCGACTTCTCGCTGTCGAGTATCGCGGCGGTTCTGACGATTATCGGGTATTCGCTCAACGATACCGTGGTGGTGTACGACCGCATTCGCGAGAACCTGCGCAAGTACAAGAAGCGCCCGTTGACCGACATCCTGGACCAGTCCATCAACGAAACGCTGTCGCGCACGACGATGACGTCCGTAACCACGTTGCTGGCGCTGATCGCGCTCTACGTGTTCGGAGGCGAGGTGATCCAGTCCTTCACGCTGGCGATGATCTTCGGCATCGTGATCGGGACCTATTCATCGATCTTCCTTGCGGCGCCCTTCCTGATCCTTCTGAACCTTCGTCCGGACGCAATGTCGAAAAATGACGATGACGAGAAGGACGCAAAAGCCAAGGCGACGGCTTAGGGACTGTTCGATGGAGATCCGCGATGCCCATTTCCCGGGCCGTGCCCCCATCGACGCCTACGGCAATGGCGGTTTCCGGTTCGCGAACATGTCGCATCTGGGGGCGCTGCTGTGCGTCCCCAGCGGCATCTATGGCTGGCACGTGAGCGGTCCCGCCGAATTTAGCGAAGCGGCTTTCGAACGGGTTTTTCAGGAGCAGGTGGACATAGAGGTCCTTCTGGTCGGGACAGGCACTGACCTGCGTCCTCTGTCGCAGGAACTGAAAACCCTTTTCCGCGAGGCATCGATCCTGGCCGATCCGATGTCGACCGGTGCCGCAATCAGGACCTTCAACGTTCTTCTGTCCGAAGACCGGGCCGTTGCCGCTGCCCTTCTGCCGGTAGACTAATTCCGTATCCGTGCCATATGGGCGTCTATGACCACCGACTTCGATTTTGCAGCTGACACGGTACGCCGATACGACAGGGACAGATACCTGTGCGCGCTACTGGCACCGGAGCCGCACCGACCGGCGCTGATGGCGCTTTATGCGTTCAGTGCGGAGATCGCGCGTGTTCGTGACGTTGTCTCCGAACCTTTGCCGGGAGAAGTCCGGCTGCAATGGTGGCGCGATCTTCTAGAGGGAACCGAGCACGGAGCGGTCGCGTCCAATCCCGTGGCCAGCGCACTGGTGCAGACCATTGCGGCATACGACCTGCCGCGCCAGGGGCTCGTCGCCATGACCGAGGCGCGGATCTTCGATCTTTATGACGACCCGATGCCAAGCCTCAATGACCTGGAAGGATATGCCGGAGAAACCGTCTCGGGCCTGATGCAGCTCGCGTGTCTGATCCTCGGCAAGGGCACGGACCCGAAAACGGCGACCGCCGCCGGTCACGCAGGCGTTGCCTATGCCATCACTGGATTGATGCGATCGATGCCTTTTCATGCCTCGCGCAGGCAGATGTTCCTGCCGCGAGATGTCTGCGAAAGGCATGGGCTGGATCCCGAAACCGTATTCAGCGGAAAGACCACACCACCGCTCCAGGCGGTGCTCAGGGAATTGCGCGAACATGTGCGTCATCATCTGGGCCGCGTGCGCAAGGAAGTACCAACCGTACCTGAAGGCTGCGGCAATGCCTTCCTGCCGCTCGTGCTTGTTGAGCCGTATCTCAAGAGACTGGAAAGCCGGGTCCTGGACCCGCTGAAACAGGTTGCCGAGCTGTCGCAGCTCAAGACTCAGTGGTTGCTTTGGCGCGGGTCGCGGCGTCCGTTCTCCAAAATCTGAAAACGACAGGATGACGGATGACGTGTCACTCGGCCGCAAGAACGTTCGCGCCGAGGCCTGCTTTCCAGTGCGCAAAGTCCTGCTTGGCGCGGCTGGTCAGGGCACGTTTCTTGGCTTTTGTCTTTTCCTTGCCCTTGAGCCGCTTGCCGTCTTCGTCCGTGGTTGGCGTTTCGACAGGCGGAAACAGGCCGAAATTGACATTCATGGGCTGGAATGACCTTGGTTTCCCGGCCCCATCGTCCCGCGTGATGTGCCCGCCCGTGATATGGCCGAGCAGAGCACCCATTGCCGTGGTGGCCGGCGGGGGGACAACCTGCCGTCCCTGCAATTCCATCACGGCGAAAAGTCCTGCCATGCAGCCGACGCTCGCCGACTCGACATATCCTTCACAGCCGGTGATCTGTCCGGCGAAGCGAATACGCGGGTCCGCTTTGAGGCGCAACGATCCATCCAGCACCTTCGGAGAATTCAGGAACGTGTTCCGGTGCAACCCGCCGAGCCTGGCGAACTGGGCATTCTCAAGTCCCGGTATCATCCGGAAAATATCGGCCTGCGCGCCGTATTTCAGTTTCGTTTGAAAGCCGACCATGTTGTAGAGCGTACCGAGCGCATTGTCCTGGCGGAGTTGAACGACGGCATAGGCCTTGATATCGGGCTGATGTTCATTTGTCAGACCCATCGGTTTCATCGGCCCGTGCCGCAGCGTCTCCCGTCCCCGCGACGCCATGACTTCAATCGGCAGGCACCCGTCGAAATAGGGGGTATTGCCTTCCCATTCCTTGAAATCGGCGGTGTCTCCTGCAAGAAGCGCGTCGATAAACGCCTCGTATCCGTCCTTGTCCAGCGGACAGTTCAGGTAGTCCTTGCCCGTGCCGCCAGGGCCAACCTTGTCGTATCTCGATTGGAACCAGGCCTTGGAAAGGTCGACTGAGTCAAAATGCACAATTGGCGCAATCGCGTCGAAGAATGCGAGGGAATCTTCGCCGGATTTTTCAAGAACCGCCGCAGAAAGCGCGGGTGAGGTCAGGGGGCCGGTCGCAATGATGACCTTTTCCCAGTTCTCCGGCGGCAATCCGGCCACTTCGTCCCGCTCGATCTGAATAAGCGGGTGCTTTTCAAGCGCCTCCGTCACGGCATTCGAAAATCCGTCCCGGTCAACGGCCAGTGCGCTCCCGGCGGGAACCTGGTTGGCGTCGGCGGCGCTCATGATCAGGGAGCCGAGCTGCCGCAATTCGTGGTGAATCAGCCCGACGGCATTCTGGTCTGAATCGTCCGAGCGGAAGGAGTTGGAACAGACCAGTTCAGCGAGCCCGTCCGTCTGATGCGCATCGGTTTTCCGCACCGGGCGCATTTCATGAAGAACGACATTCAATCCGGCCTGGGCCATCTGCCACGCGGCCTCGGATCCGGCCAAGCCGCCACCAATGACATGAATCGCGCTCATTTGGGTATCCTGGGGTTTTATGCGGGCCCAAGGAACGTAGTTTGTCTGCGCGCCGGCCCGGTCAATAACGTTACGCCCTGATTACAGGCAACGGGGGGTGACTGCAATGACTTCAGGACACGTCACGTCTGTTACGGGTTGTCTTGACGTAAGCAGCCGGAAAGACGGGTGGCAACAAGTCACCTATTCAGTGCTGGTCACCGGTTGGAGCCAACGACGCACCAGATCGCGCACAAAAAAACACCTGCCGGTGGGAGGAGGTACCGGCAGGTGTTTTTTGTGGGCAACTGCGCAATCAGCGCAGAGCAAATACGGTTCGGAAAACTGGGAGGAGGATGTTTCCGGACCGCAATCAGGTGTTACTTGATGGCCTGACGCGCAAAGCGGCTGATGTCGGCACGTGCAATGCCGAGATCGTCCAGTTCACGGTTGGTCAGGCTGGACAGCTCGTCATAGGTCTGACGGAAGCGTTTCCAGTTATTGTATTTGCGTACAACAGTATCGATCATTGTTTAGGCCTTTCGCTATCTCATGGCCATGGCACCGCGGATCGGCGTCTGGCCCGTTCATCTCTTACGATGGATATATAGAAAAATTGTGCGCTGCGAGGTAGTGGGGAAAACGCGAGGCAGATATGCAAAAAATGCAAGGATACAGATAGTTAACGAATCGAGCACATGGCAGAAGACACGCGTTTTTAAATCTATCTCGCAAGTGCGAAATAGATGTGATGTCTGCTGGAATGTCATGAAACCTGTCGCCGGACAAACGAACGCCCGCCAGTGGGAGGAGGTACCGGCGGGCGTCGTTTCGACGATGCAGGACTGGGA